>NZ_JXUP01000004.1 GCF_001891085.1 Campylobacter concisus | reverse complement strand
TTTAGCTAGAAAATCTAGCTAAAATTTTCATATATCCATAGCTGAGATGAAGCTTTTTATTCTTTCGTTTTGGCTATTGAAAAACTCATCTACCAAGCCATCAAACGCGATCACACCTTTATCTAAAAACAAAATTCTATCAGCTATCTTTCTAGCAAAATTCATATTATGAGTGACGATGATCATAGACTTTTTTTCTTTTGCAAGAGATAAAATAACCTTTAAAACTTCGGCTTCAAGCTCTGGATCAAGCGCACTTGTAGGCTCGTCAAGTAGCAAAAAGTATGGATTTACGGCCAGGGCTCTAGCGATGGCTACACGCTGTGCTTGACCGCCAGAGAGCCTGTTTGGATAGGTATCTTCTTTCTGACTAAGCCCCACTTTAGCTAAAAGCTCTTTTGCCTCTTTTATCGCTTCGTTTTTATCCTTTTTTTGAACATAGATCGGAGCTTCGGTGACATTTTGAAGCGCTGTTAGGTGCGGGAAGAGGTTGAAGCTTTGAAAAACCATGCCTGTTTTTTTACGAATTTCTAAAAGCTTTTTTGAGCTAAGCTTCTCTTTAAAATTTACAGCTCTATCATCTACCTCTAAAATGCCACTTTGTGGGATCTCAAGTAAATTTATGCATCTAAGAAGCGTTGATTTGCCACAACCAGATGAGCCAACTATCACGGTCGTTTGCCCCTCTTTGAAGCTTGTATTTATGTTATCTAGCACCAAATGATCGCCGTAAGATTTGCTTATATTTTTAAAATTTATAGCCATTAGACATACCTTGAGACAGCTTTTTCAAGCCTTGATTGAAGATAGGTTAAGAGTGTGCAAGCCACCAGGTAGATAAGTGCTGCTAGGATGTAGAGGATGAGTGGCTCAAAAGTCCTTGCTGCGATCCTTTGAGCAACCATAAACATATCAACCATCGTTATAGAAGCTGCTAGTGAAGTATCTTTAACAAGGCCTATAAATGTGTTAGAAAGCGGTGGCAACGAGATCCTTACTGCTTGGGGTGCGATGATACGTTTTAAAATTTGATAGTGCGTCATGCCAAGCGATGTTGCAGCCTCCCACTGACCTTTTGGCACAGAAAGAATGGCAGCCCTTACAGATTCAGACGCATAAGCACCTACGTTTAGGCTAAACGCTATAGTAGCAGCACTCCAAGTATCAAGCGTGACTCCGATGCTAGGAAGTCCATAAAATACGATAAAAAGCTGCACAAGAAGTGGCGTGCCGCGAAATATCCAAACGTAGGTGGCAAATATAAATTTTAAAATTTTTATATTTGAAAGCCTCGCTACTGCTGTGATAATGGCGATGACAAGCCCTAGCGAAAACGAGAGCAAAGTAAGAGGGATCGTCACTTTTAAAAGCGCGATAATCATCGGTAGCGTCGAGCTTGAAACAAGCTCGATCACTCTATCTAAATTTTCCATTTTTGCCTTGTTGGTTTATAAATTTATTTTGAGACGTCTTTGCCAAAGTAGCTTTTTGAGATAGCTTCTAGTTTGCCCTCTTTTGAAAGCTCAGTTAAAGCATTTGAAATTTGCTCTGCAAGCTCGGCATTGTCTTTCTTAACAGCTGCTGCTGTGTAGTCTTTTTCATCAAGTGAGGCAGCTATCTTTACAGGCGCGTTTGGACGCTCTTTTATGAAGTCGTAAAATACGATGTTGTCTCTTACGACAGCATCTACGCGTCTTGATATAAGAAGCTCCATACTTTTAGCAAAACTATCTGTTACGACGTGTTCAGCGCCGTATTTTACGGCAACTTTCGCCCAGTTGCTCGTAGCTGAGTCGGCATTTTTTTTGCCTTTTAGGTCGGCAAAGCTTTTTATGTCGTTATTATCTTTTCTAGTGATGATGGCACCAAATGTCACAGTATAAGGCACTGAAAAAGCATATTTTTTCTTTCTCTCATCAGTTATGCTTACTTGATTAAATACAACATCGGCCTTACCAGCGTCAAATGCTGCTAGCATCGCATCCCAAGGAGCTGTTAGAAACTCAACTTTTAAATTTAGCTTTTGCGCTACTGCTCTTGCGATATCTACATCGTATCCTACTAGCTCATTTTTATCATTATAAAATGTAAAAGGAGCGTAAGTGCCTTCAGTTGCTACTGTTAGCACGCCGTCTTTTATAGTTTTTGCTTGTAAATTTAGAGCCATTGCAAGCACAGCTACTACTTTTAATAAATTTGTAAATTTCATTTTAATCCTTTATTTTGAAATATCTTTTCCAAAATATTTCATCGAAATTTCACTTATCTTGCCCTCGGCTTTTAGTTCATCAAGCGCTTTGTTTATCGCTTCTAGTAGCTCGGTGTTGCCTTTTTTAACGATTGCAGCTGTTGGCATCGGCTCGTTGCTTGTGTATGCGATTTTTAGTGGCGCATTTGGGCGTTGTTTGATGTAGTCAAAAAATGTAACGTTATCGTTTATCGTATCATCAGCTCTTTTTGAGATGATAAGCTCCACGCCTTTGCTAAAGCCATCAGCTACGACCACTGTTGCGCCGTTTTTCTCGGCTATCGCTGCCCAGTTGCTAGTAGCAGAGTGTACACTCTTTTTGCCTTTTAGATCAGCAAAACTTTTGATGTCGTTGTTATCTTTATGCACGACAATTACCGGATATGGCATAGTGTAAGGCACGCTCATACCATACTTTTTCTTTCTATCCTCGTTTATACTTACTTGGTTAAACACAACATCAGCTTTACCAGCATCAAATGCAGCTAGCATCGCATCCCAAGGAGCTGTTAAAAACTCGACTTTTAAATTTAGCTTTTGTGCTACTGCTTTTGCGATATCTACATCGTATCCCACTAGCTCGCCCTTTTCATCGTAAAATGAGTAAGGTGAGTAAGTGCCTTCAGTTGCGACGATAAGTTCGCCTTTTTTGATAGTTGAAGCATTTAAATTTAAAGCTAAAAAAGCACCTGCGATCAAGCCAAAAATGGGCTTAAAATTCATTGATTCTCCTTATTTAAAAATATCTTTGCCGAAGTATTTAAGCGAAATTTCGCTTAAAGCTCCTTCCTTGCTAAGCTCATTTAGGGCAAAATTTATCTTAATTAGTAGCTCTTTGTTACCTTTTTCTACGTTATAGCCCATTTGTTCACTATTTGTATGGCATCATCTTTTATGATCTTCTAGTAAAATTTTATAAAGGTAGAATTTAGCAAACAATCGCACGAATTGCACCAAATTTAAAAAGCAATAGAAATTTTTATATAAAACTCTTTGCAAAAAATTTCAAGATTTATGCAAATATTAGTCGCAACTGCAATCTGGGTAGTATTTTGGCGCATTTTATCACGAAAAAAGAGGGCGGTGCCTCACTCCGCTAAAAGTGAGACCGCTAGAGCTTTTACGCCCTTAAAATCAACCTTGCCGCTTGCAAGCGTTGGTATATCATCAACGATGAAGATATAGCTTGGCATCATTATAGGAGCAAGGCTACTCTCTTTTAAAATTTGCTCTAAATTTTTGGGCTCTGTGCCGCTTTTTACTAAAAGCACGATCGCTTCGCCCTTTTTGCTATCTGACACGTTTGCGCTGCTAAAGACGACGTCGTTTCCAAGCACCTTTGTAAGCTCTTCTTCGACGCTTCCAAGGCTTATCATCTCGCCGCCTATCTTGGCAAATCTCGAATACCTATCTACGATAAACACAAAGCCGTTTTCATCTATGTGGCCTTTATCACCAGTTTTATAGTATCTTACGCCGTCTATATGCGTGATGACATCATTTGTTTTAGCTTCATCGTTTAGATAGCCCTTCATTACTTGCGAGCCGCCGATCACGATGAGACCGTCCTCGCCAGTTTCTAGCTCTTCAAGCGTCTCTGGGTCAATTATCTTGATGATGGTGCCAGGCAGAGGCATACCAACGCTGCCAGGTCTATTAAATGTAAGCTCTTTTAGGCTCTCTTTTTCTAGGATATTTGGCATATTTACAGCAGCTACTGGCGCAGTTTCAGTCGCGCCATATCCTTCATAAATTTCTATGCCAAATTTGAGTCTAAACTCATCTTTTATCTCAGGTTTTAGCTTCTCAGCCCCAGCTACGACCATTCTGGCACTTTGAAACATTAGCGGATGAAGCTTTTTGTTTCTGGTGTAGAGCCTAAAGAAGGTCGAGGTGCCAAAGATGATGCTAGCGCTGTGTCTTGCCGCCATTTTACCGATAGTTGCTCCATCTGTTGGATCAGGTACGCTTACCATTTTTACGCCCTCGCAAAGTGGCATGAGCGTGGTGACCGTTAGTCCAAATGAGTGAAATACTGGGAGTGAGTTTAAGATCACGTCATCTTTTTTGAAATTTAGAAGTTCGCTTATTTGTTTAATGTTTGCAAGTAAATTTTTGTGGCTTAGCTCGATGCCTTTTGGCTCGCCCTCGCTGCCACTACTAAATAAAATGGTAGCCGTATCCTCTAAGCTTACACGCTTAAAATAGCAAAGCTTGATGAGCCAAACTGGGGCAAAAAATGCAGTTAAAAGCGCTAAAAATTTCTCTTTTTTTGAGACGCTGGCTGAGAGATCTTCTGCAAATTTAGCCTTGCCACTCATCGCATCTTTTAGATCAAAGCCTTTAAGCGCTAGTTTTTCAAGAAATTTGCTAGAGGCGATGACTGTGTTTATATCTGCCTTTCTTAGGGCGTGATTTAGCGAGGTAACATTAAGCGTGTAGTTTAAATTTACGCTCACTTTGCCCATGGCAAGAAGCGCTATATTTACGATAGCTGCGATGCTTGAGCTAGGAAGTAATATGCCTATATTTTTCTCATCTTTTAGCTCGCGTTTGAAAATTTTGATAAAGACTAAAACAGCTGTTATAAATTTCAAGTTGGTTAAATTTAACCCAGTGCTGTCGCTCACGCACTCTTTAAATTTATTCTCTTTTGCGTTGCTTAGCCACTCCTCGGTTAATGGTTTTTGCCTTGAGATAAAGCTTTCCCACGATGAAAAGCTAAGCTCAAGCACCTTTTGCTTCATCTTTGCGGCGTTTATAAATGTGGTTATCGGCTTGCCAAAGGCGACGATGATGTCGCGTCTGCCGTTTTTAGAAGTGAGATCTTTATAAAATTTACTAGCTCTTGAAAAGCTAGATCCCCAAAGGCCACGAAGGTAAAATGGCACTATGCAAATTTCTTCTAGATCTCTGATGATAAGCTCAAAGCCCTTTTGAAACTCATTTATCTGACCGTTATAGCTGATGTGGCCTTCCGGAAAAAGTGCGACCACTTCGCCATTTTTTAGGCATTCCCTAACTAGCTCGATCGACTCTTTGCTCGCCCCTGCGCCTATTGGGATTACTTTAAAAAATTTAAAAATTTGCTTTAGATACCATTTGTTATAGATAGTTCTATACATGACAAATCTTATGCCCCTTGGGCTTGCAGCTTGAAGCACGAGCCAGTCGATCCAGCTGATGTGATTACCAAGAAGTAGCGCGCCGCCACTTTGTGGTAAATTTTGAAGCCCCTCAACAAAAAAGTGGTACTTTGTCTTTAAAAATGGCAGTAAAAGTAGCCTTGTGAAAAGATGTGGAAGCTGCAAAATAGCATAAAAACTGCCGATTAGGCAGACAAGTGCTGTAAAGACAAAGAGCCCAGTGGTTGAAATTTTAAAATATACTAAACCTATGCCAATAGCTAGAAATAGCAACATTGAGACGTTTTGTAAGAAGTTATTTGCCGCCATTATCTTGCCGGTAGTCTTTTGCGGGGCAAAGTATTGGATCATCGCATTTAGCGGCACTATAAAAATTCCACCAAAAAAGCCAAATGCAAATGAGCTAAGGCTCACTACGCCAATGCTTGAACCAAATGCGAAAAATAAAAGTGAGAAAAATATACCAATAGCGCCCATCGGCACGATACCAAGCTCGATGTGAAGCTTTGACATAGAGCCAGCCACGTATGATCCAAATGCGATACCAATGGCGCTTGCTGCAAGTATTGCTTGCACCGCTAGCGAGCTGTCGTCATTAAAAACGGCTTTGTAATGAGCTGGAAAAGCTGCGATGATGATCTGAGAAATTCCCCAAAATATACTAAGTCCAGCGATGCTTAGCCAGATATTTTTATCTGACCTTACTTCTTTTAAATTTTCTCTTAAATAGCTAAGGCGAATATATTTTTTAATATCAAAATTTTCGCTTGTTTCATCTTTTTCATCAATACAAGGTAACTTATAGGCAAAATACGCTTCAAGTGCGCTAAAGATCACTAAAAAGATGCCGATAGGATAGACGCTTTTTAAAATTTCTTCTGAATTTTCACCTTGGATGTATAAATTTTCAAATATAAATGAAAATAAAAATGAGCTAAAAAGTATCGCAACGATGGTGAGCGCTTGAATAATGCCATTTGCTGTGCCAAGCGCTCAGGGCCGACCAGGGCTTTGATGATGCCGTATTTTGCTGGTGAGTAGATAGCACTTTGGGCGGCTAGTATGAGCGTTAAAGCAAAGGCTACGCCAAAAGCGCCTGCAAGATAGCTAAAAAGTACTGCAACACTAATGATAAGGCCAAAAATAGCACAAATTCTTATGACTTTTGTCTTTGAGAATTTATCGTTTATAAAGCTTGAGGGCGAAAATAAAAATATAAATGGTAGCAAGATCATTGCATTTATGACGGCTGTTAGGATAAAAAGTATGTCGCCATCGTATGTTTTTAAAAGAACGTTTTGGATAGTTATTTTGTGTGCTAGATCGACGCTTGCGTTTAAAAATGCGATCGCAAGGTAGGGCAAAAAGCCAGTGACTTTTAGTAAATTCCTCATGAATAAAGCCTTTTTGGATTTAAAATTTTGTAAATCTAACAGCAAAATATTTAAAATATCATTAATAAAAAACTCTAGCCATAAATTTTGTGGTGAAATTTCTTTGAAAAAATTTAAATTTTATATGCTTTTTGATAAAATCCGCCTATCAAAAATAAGGAAAAATTTATCATGGACTATGAAATCATCGTCGTTGGCGGCGGACATGCTGGCATTGAGGCAAGTCTTGCGGCTGCTAGAATGGGCAAACAAACTTTACTGATCACTATCTTGGCCGAGCAAATAGGCGCTGCAAGCTGCAATCCAGCCATCGGAGGCCTTGCAAAGGGGCACCTTGTAAAAGAGATCGACGCACTTGGCGGTCAGATGGGACTTACGACTGACGCTGTTGGTATCCAGTTTCGCGTGCTAAATGAGAGTAAAGGTCCAGCAGTACGTGGTAGCCGCGCTCAGATCGATATGGATAGATACCGCGTTTATATGAGAAATTTGCTTTTAAACACTCCAAATTTAGAAATTTCTCAAGAGATCGCCACTGAAATTTTAAGCGAAAATGGCGAAGTAACTGGAGTTAAAACCCACCTAAATAACATCTATAACGCAAAAAAAGTGATAATTACAACTGGCACATTTTTAAACGGGCTAATCCACGTTGGATTTAACAAACTTGAAGCTGGCCGTGTGGGCGAGCTAAGCGCAAAAGATCTAAGCTCTAGTCTAAGGGAGCTTGGGCTAAATTTAGGCAGGCTAAAGACTGGAACATGCCCAAGGATCGACGCAAAAACGATAAATTTTGAAATTTTAGAAAAGCAAGATGGCGACGCAAAGCCAGTTGCATTTAGCTTTAGAACTAAAAATTTCTCCCCAACGCAGCTACCATGCTACATCGCCTATACAAACGAAATCACCCATGAGATAATCCGCTCAAATTTCGACAAAGCGCCGCTTTTTACAGGTCAGATCGAGGGCATAGGACCAAGATATTGCCCTAGTATCGAGGATAAGATAAACCGCTTTGGCGACCGCGATAGACACCACCTTTTCATCGAGCCTCAGACCCTTGAAGCGACAGAGTACTACATAAACGGCTTTTCAACGAGCCTGCCTTATGAGGTGCAAGTGCAGATGCTACGCTCCGTAAAGGGCTTTGAAAACGCCAAAATAGTAAGGCATGGATACGCCATCGAGTACGACTACGTCGAGCCAACGCAGCTAAAACATAGCTTAGAGACCAAAAAAGTAAAAGGACTATACTTGGCTGGGCAGATAAACGGCACGACAGGATACGAGGAAGCCGGCGCTCAGGGGCTAATGGCTGGTATAAACGCAGCGCTTTCGCTTGATAACAAAGAGCCGCTTATCTTGCGCCGTGATGAGGCCTATATCGGCGTTTTGATAGATGACCTTGTGACAAAAGGGACAAAAGAGCCATATAGGATGTTTACAAGTAGGGCGGAGTACCGCTTGCTTTTGCGTGAGGAAAATGCCATTTTAAGGCTTGGCGGATATGGCCATGAGCTTGGGCTTCTTGATGATGAGACTTTTAATGAAATTGAAGCTATCAGGCAAAATTTAAAAGATGGGCTTGCTTACCTTAACAATACTCAAATTACGCCGAGCAAGCAAAATTTAGAGCTTTTAGCTAGCCTTGATGAAGAGCCAATAAGCCAAAATGTGAGTCTTCAAAAGATAGTCGCACGCAAGAGCTTTACAGCTGAGAAACTAAGAAAGCTTGATCAGAAATTTGCAAATTTAGATGATGCGAGTGTGGATCAAATTTTAACCGAGTGTAAATATCAGCACTACATAAATGAGCAAAAAAATCAGATAGAAAAAATGAAAGATATGATGGATGTGAAAATTCCTGAAAATTTTGACTTTAGAGGTGTGAGTGGTCTTAGTAATGAAGTGGTCGAAAAGCTTGAGAAATTTGCACCGCCTACGCTTTTTGCTGCGAGTGAAATCTCAGGTATCACGCCAGCTGCGATTGATATCTTACATATTTATATAAAGATGAGTGAGAAAAGGCTTGGCTGATTTTGATCTTTGGTTTAGTTCAAAAAGCCATAAAACTTAAAAATTTTTATCTTAAAATCAAGATTTACGTTTAAGTTAAAATTAACATTATTTTTGCAGATTATATTTAGAAATTATACTTTTTTAATTTTTTGAGAGTATAATCGTTAAGAATTTATTTATAGAAAGGAATTTAATGTCAGTAAAGCAAGAAAGACGTAGCTTTATCGGCCTTGCGTTTGGTGCTGTGGCAGCTGTCGGCGGTGCTATGTCACTAGTGGCTGTTAAAAAGACTTGGGATCCGCTTCCAAGTGTAAAAGCTGCTGGTTTTACAACAGTTGATCTAAGTCCGATCAAAGATGGAGAAATGAGGCAGGTTGAGTGGCGTAAAAAGCCTATTTTCATCCTCAAAAAAAGTCCTGATATGGCTAAAAATGACAAAAGAGATGTTGTCGTAGGGGATGCTAGATATGTAGTTCTTATCGGACTTTGCACGCATCTTGGCTGTATACCTGAGTATAAAGCAAGCAAACAAATGTTTGTATGTGCCTGTCATGGCGGCGAATTTAATGCCGACGGAATGCAAACATACGGACCTCCTCCAAGACCACTTGATATACCACCATTTAAGATTGATGGAACCAAGCTAGTTCTAGGCGAAACAAGCCCAGAATACGAAAAATTAGTAGCAAAAGCTTAGGAGGATAGCAATGTCTTTAGCTCATAAATCAACTGGCGTTATTGACTGGCTTGATCAACGCCTAGCTTTTACAAAACTTATAAAGGTTCTAGTTAGCGAATACTGGATTCCAAAAAATATAAATTTCCTTTGGGCAATGGGCGTTATTTTAACAACGCTTTTTATGCTCTTAATTGTTACTGGTTTTTTACTTTTAATGTATTACAAACCAGATGTAAATTTAGCATTTGATAGCGTAAATTATACTATCATGCAAGAGGTCGAGTATGGCTGGCTTTGGCGTCATATTCACGCAGTTTCAGCTTCTACGATATTTCTTATTATGTATATTCACTTGCTTACTGGACTTTACTATGGTTCATACAAAAGAGGCAGAGAGGTCATTTGGATAAGCGGTATGGTGCTATTTATCTGTTTTTCAGCAGAGGCATTTAGTGGTTATATGCTCCCATGGGGACAGATGAGCTACTGGGCGGCAACTGTTATCACTCAGCTTTTTGGTGGTGTGCCAGTTATTGGCGATGCTTTAGTTGAGTGGATTAGAGGCGATTACGCAGTTGGCGACTCAACACTTACTAGATTTTTTATGCTTCATGTTTGTTTATTGCCACTTGTAACAATAGCTGTTTTGGTTATTCACTTCTACTCTTTAAGAGTTCCACACGTTAATAACCTAACAAGCGAAGATATAGACTTTGAAGTAGAGGCACAAGAGTATCTACACGGCGATAGAGCGAAATCTAAAGTTATACCATTTTGGCCAGGATTTTTAGCAAAAGACTTTATGTATGTATCATTCTTTATGATATTTGTCATCTATCTTGTTTGCTATCACTTCAATTTTGCAATGGATCCTATCAACTTTGAGCCAGCAAATCCACTAAAAACCCCACCACATATCTATCCAGAGTGGTATTTCTTGTGGCAATATGAAATTTTACGTGGCTTCTTCTTTGATATAGCCGGAATTTCTGCTTATAACATTGGTCTTATCGCGTTTGCGTTTGCAGGTGTTGCATTCATGCTTATACCTCTTCTTGATAGAAGCGACCTTGTAGCTCCAGCTCACAAAAGACCACTATTTTTTATATGGTTTTGGGTCTTAGTTATCGATCTTATCGTTTTATCTATATATGGCAAGCTCCCAACAGGTGGTTATAATGACTGGATAGGATTTTATTCATCATTGCTATTCTTGTTCTTATTTATAATTGCATTGCCAGTTATAACAATACTTGAAAGAAAGAGGGGCTAATTATGAAAGAGCTTAAAATTTTTGCCATTGTTGTTATTCTTTCAGGTGTTTTATATTGGGGTATCGAGCCTTATGCTCACACAAAGCTTCACCCTCATACTGCAAATGCTGAGTATAACTTCTCAAAAGAAGATACTGACTATGCAAAGCACTTTTTAGAGCAAAAAAAGGCAGCACTTGAGACTGCTAAGGCTAGCGGAAATAAGGCAAGTATAGATGCGGCTACAAAAGATGTAGAAGTAGCACAAAAAATTCTTGATGACTATACAGCATTTTGGAATGACATTAACTCTATTGATCTTACAAAAGGTGACGCTACAAAGGGTGCTGATACTTTTG
Source organism: Campylobacter concisus (assembly GCF_001891085.1). Lineage (NCBI taxonomy): Bacteria > Pseudomonadati > Campylobacterota > Epsilonproteobacteria > Campylobacterales > Campylobacteraceae > Campylobacter > Campylobacter concisus. Next base: position 170,893 of record NZ_JXUP01000004.1, on the reverse strand, counting down.
TAGCAGCAGGATGTACAGGATGCCACGGTATAGAAGCAGCAGGTATGCCAGCTGGTATGGATGTTGAGACAGCTAGTCAAAGCTTTGGTGTAGTGCCACCAGATCTTAGTACCGCTGGTAAAATTTATGACGATAAATTCTTAGCTGCACTCATTAAAAATCCAAATATGGCTTTAAAGCTAACTCATAAATTTAACGACGAGCATCCATTTCCGATGACCGCATTTATGGGTGCTGGTGGCGATATAAATGCTGAGACTGCCGATATAGTAGCTTATTTGAAAAAGGTATCTGCTGATTATGAAAAGGCAAATAATAAGATCACTGAAGAAAAGGTTTTTGCTGATGCATGTCAAAGATGTCATGATATAAAATATGACAAAAAATATGCATTTAGCAATAAAGTAAGTCTTTCTGCTTATATGGGCTCAAACCCGCCTGATCTATCTATGATGATTCGTTCAAAAGGCGATGAGTATTTACATAAATTTATAAACGATACTCAAAAGATGCTACCAGGTACTGCAATGCCAAGAGTTGGTTTAAATAAAGCCGCTGAAGACGATGTGGTAGCTTATATCCAAAAAGTAGGCGACAAGAAAAAGGCTGAGCGCGAGAGTACAGGGCTTTATGTCATGATCTACTTCTTTATATTAGGAATTTTTGCTTGGCTTTGGAAACGCAAAGTTTGGAGCGAACTACACTAAAATTTAAGAGCCTCTTTGGCTCTTAAATCCTATCTGGTAAATTTACATATATAAATAGGTATGTGAATTCTTTTTTAAATTTATTCTTTTTTACAAATTTTAAAATTCCATTCGCTCGCAAGAATTGACTACTGATTTTTGTATGTTTGCATTTACATTTTTGGCTGTTAGGATAGGGTGATAAAAAGCATTATTTAAACCTTTTATAGAATCTCCTGGATGCAAGATAATATTTCCTATATCAGCAAGTCCTTCAATCCCACCTACTGCAAATCCACCTAGACCATATATGGTTGATTTTGTATAATCTAATATGCTGGGGTTTGTTTTAATATACAAATTATCTTTGTAAAAGTCTGAATTGTCATATGCCTTTGAAGCATACATATACCTATCCTCGTATTGCTTCTTATTCGGATTAAAGGCATTCGTACTGTCTAGGCTTGTATTATAAAAGCTGCTTTACTTTATGAAATTCGTTGCTAGTTCTATATTATATAGATCATTTGAGCTTAGGCTTTGTCTATATGCTTCATTAAATGATTTATCCGTTAAAGATACCGCTGCTTTTGCTAGGATAGATTTTGCTTCATCGTCGCTATAAATTTTATTTGTTGTAGTTTGAAGCTTTGATTTAAAGCTTGCTATATTATTTTTATTGTTTATAAAGTCTATCTCTCTTTGATGAAGCTGCCTATTATAAGTATCTGCGCTCGTAGTTATTTTATATCCTGCGTTTGCTCCTTCATTGCCATTAGTATCATTTAAATTTGGAGAAATACCACAACCGGTTATAATAAAAATGATAAGTGCTAAGATAAATTTATGAATTTAGTCATTTTCTAATCGTTGTCCTTTATATGCCAAAAAATAATTTTGCGGCACAGAAAATAAATTTGGATAATCAATTCTTATTGCTTTTTCATCAATCAAGTATTCATTAAAATCTGCAATAATTAAACTAGAAATATATCCTACATTATCCAAATCATCATCTGTAATATCTCCATTATATATAAATAATAATTTTATTATGTCGTTTTCCAATGTTACATAAACGGCACGCATATTTTGTGTAGTCTCGCCATTTAATGCTCTCTTTGTGGATGATAAAATTTTAGTAATTATTTCATTCATACAAATCCCTTATCAATTTGGATTACTCGGAACAATATGGGCACCATTTTTACCATAATGAACTATTTCTTTTGTGGTAGACAATTTGTTACCATTTTCATCTATATAATAACCAATTACTTTTCCAAAATCTATTCTTTCTTTTGAACCAGCCAATCCGATTTCTACACTATTCACCTTTTGACCTGTTCCAAATTTTGGCAAAAGATTTTCTACATCTTCTGTTAAAATACTTCTTGTTACGCCATTTTGATTGGCTGTTTTATATTCATTGGTTCCTTGTATATGTTTGTTTTGTTTATTTATATCTATCTTAACACTCTTACCCTCAGCAACAATTATTCCGTCATTGCCATTAGAATTTAGATTATTATTTGTTGTTTTATCTGCCGTTGTACCTTTTTTACTTAAATTTACATTCGATAAATTATTACCTACCTTTATGGCTGCTTTACCAGCTGCTCCAAGAGAACCTATATTTTCACCTAGTGCGTGATAATTTTTATAATTTATAGAGCTTTGATCACTTAAGACACTATCTACAAAATTTTCAGCCATAAATTCTAGGTCTCAAAAAGCTTGACACTAAAATCAGAACCGAAATTACTCGTTCATGAAATTCTAAAAATTGCTGGAATTTTGTGTATTGATAGTGTCATACGCGCTTAGTGTGCAAGAAAAGAAAAGACGGCAAATGTGAGGATGAAAACAGCCTCTAAACGAGTAAATTTGATTTTTTAAGCAAATTTACTCAGCAAAAAACCACATAAATTTACGCAAAACAGCCAAATTTAGCTCGCGTAAAATCACACTAAACGGCTAAATTTCCTTAGCAATCTTGCTCATTTTATTGAGCAGTTTTTCACGTTCATTTGGCTTTAGGTTACCGTATTGAAGCTTTGTTATCATCTGCATGAAGTCAAATTGTTTAAACATTTGTGCGTCACTTTTTAGCTCTTTTTCTAGCTTTTTATAAATTTTTTCAGTCTCTTTATTTGCTTTTTCTAAATTTTGTAAAAAGCTTCCAGTTGCGCTCATATCAAGGTCGTTTTTTTCAGCTTTATCGATGACATTTTTTAAATTTGCTAAATTTTCAGAAATTTTCATCAGCATTTCCTTTTGGATTTTAAAATTTACAGCAAATTTTATTCCTAAATTTTCTCCCACCACTTTTTTCTAGGCGGATTTTGGGTAGTGAAAACTTCTCCGATCATCGGCGTTGCGTAGTTTAGCTCAAGGTTTGTCGCTGCCTTTTCAAAACGCTTGATCGGCTCATCCCAAGCATGATAAGATAGATCAAACTTGCCCCAGTGCACCGGCACACCAAGCCTTGCACCAAGATCTTTTAGTGCTTGCGCCGACTCCTCTGGCTTCATATGCACGTAAGGCCAGCCGTCGCCGTAAGCACCATTTTCTATAAAAACTAGATCAAAGGCGCCAAATTTCTCATTTATCATCTTAAAATGCTTGCCGTATCCGCCATCTCCGCTAAAATAAAAGCTAAAGCCAGCCTTTTGGGCCGCCCAGCCACCCCAAAGCGTCGTATTTCTTTTAAATGTGCGCCCACTAAAGTGCCTTGAAGGACAAAACGTGAAGTTTAAATTTCCTATTTTTTGATTACCAAACCAGTCAAACTCATAAATTTTATTTTCATCAACGCCCCATTTTACAAGGTGAGCTTTTACACCAAGCGGCACTAGAAACTTGCAAATTCTATCCTTTAGCTCGAGTATCGTTTTATGATCAAGATGATCGTAGTGATCGTGCGAGATGAGGGCGATATCGATCACATCTGGGTAGTCACTAGCGGTGATAGCATGCTTATAGGCAAAGGGCTTACCGCCAATTGGTAGTGGAAATGCTCGGTGCAAAACTGGATCTGTGACGATGGTTTTGTCATCAAGCTTACAGATGAGGCTAACGTGCCCAAGCCAGATAAACTCGCCATTTTTGAGGGCTTTTGCATCAAATTTTAAATTTGGCAAAGGTCGCTTTGGTAGCTTACCTTTTGGTGGAAAAAGTGCTTGGCGGACGAAATTTAGCATAGATGCTTGCGGATTATTTTTTACCATATCAATCGTTGGTTCTAAATTTATAAAAACTTTGCCGTTGAAATTTGGCGAAGCCTTTATCAGCTTTTGGCTTTTAGCGTCTGGCGCGCCACCAAAAACAGGGACAAATTTCATAAAAATAAAAACTGCAACAATAAGCAAAACTATAACTATAAAAATTTCCATAAAAAGCCTTTAAATTTAAAGGTCGGATTATATTTTAGATTTTTAAATTTCAGTTTTATTTAATTAACCCGAGCTTAAATAATTAACTTGTAAATTTAAACTTAATTAAGATATTTTTACTCTTTATAGGAAAATTTTATTAATAAATATTATCCTTTAGTAAATAGATATACCTAAAAATCGATATTAAGTAGATAATCTTAAAGATATATAAAATAAAAATTTAATTCTAAAAATACAAAATTTGTCAGATAGATGACGGAATTTATTCATTGTAAGTTATAGAATTATTACAAAAATTAGGAAGGAGCGTTTGAGATGTTAAATAAAAATTTAACTATCTCTATTTTGGTGACTAACCATCACTTTAAAAGTGAGCAGGGCAGTTTAGCCTTGTTTAATGGGAGGAATTTATGAAAAAACATAAATTTGTGATTGCCGATTATAAACGCTGTATAGGATGTGCAACCTGCATGGCTGCATGTTTTAAGAGCGCTTATGAACGCGGTAAGCTGTCACGTGCAAGGCTGAGCGTATTAAGAGAGGCTAGCGGCGTTATGCCGACTCAGTGCAGACAATGCGACGATGGCCCTTGTGCGAACGTATGTCCAACCGGAGCGTTGCGATTTAATGATAATTGCATCGAACTCCATGAGGAAATTTGTATAGGCTGTAAGATGTGTACGATCGCTTGTCCTTACGGTGCGATAAGCTCAAGTGCAGAGCTAATGCCTTCAGTAAATTACGCTGTTGAGCCAAAATATAACCTTGAGGTAGAGTCACAATCAGGTGCAAAAAATATCGCTGTTAAATGTGATATGTGTTTTGGTCGTGAGAACGGACCAGCCTGTGTTGATGTCTGTCCGACGAGTGCTCTTGTTATGATTGATCCAGAAGAAGGCAAACATAAACTTGGCAAGAGGATAGATTGTGAAGCAGCGAATAAGTTTGCTACTAAAATTTTAAACGGACAAGGAGCATAAGATGACTACGGTTTATATGCTATTTCTTGTAAGTGCCGTCGTTAGCATCTTGCTTTATTGTGCTCCAAAGGCCGCTGTAAAGGTTGGTTTTGGACTAAGCGCTTTAAGCTGTTTTTACGCGATGTGTCACTTTGTTGCAAATATGGGAGTAAGCGATAGCTTTGCTCTTATGGATGGCTTTTTGTATTCGCCAAAATTTGCGCTAAATCCACTTGGAAATTTCTTTAGCTTTGTCGTTGTTTTCATCGGATTTGCAAGCAGCGTTTATGGTATGAGCTATGCAGATGAGTACATCAAAAAAGCAAACGTTGGCGTATTTGCATGTTTGTTTAATACATTCATCCTTTCAATGCTTCTAGTAATTAGCGCTGATAATGTATTTTGCTTTGTCGTTTTATGGGAACTTATGACTCTTATCTCATCGTTCCTTATCATAGTAAATGATGGTAAAAACACTCTAAAAGCGGTTATGGTATATCTTGGCATCGCACAAATCGGTGCATTTTGTATCACCTGTGGTTTGCTTATCACTGCTTACTACGCAGGAAGCTTTGAGTTTAGCGCATTTATGGGTGTTAAGATGCCATTTGGTGCTTCTGCTGCTGTATTTGCACTATTTTTGGTCGGCTTTGGTAGTAAAGCTGGTATGTGGCCATTTCACGTTTGGCTTCCACAAGCTCACCCAGCAGCCCCATCAAACGTTTCAGCCCTTATGTCAGGCGTTATGATCAAAGTTGCCCTATTTACATTAGTTAAATTTACACTTTACTTGCCACTTAGCACATATTTTGGCCTTACAATACTCGCTCTTGGTGCAGCTAGCTCACTATTTGGTGTTTTATACGCTCTTTGCCAACACGACTTCAAGGCTTTGCTTGCTTATCACTCAGTTGAGAACATAGGCATCATCTTACTAGGTCTTGGCACAGGAATTTACGGCGTTGCAGCTGGAAATTTAACACTTGCAGCAGTAGGTTTTCTAGCAGGTTGCTACCACGTAGTTAACCACGCTATATTTAAAGGTCTGCTTTTCCTTTGTGCTGGCTCAGTTATCCACGCTACTCACACACAAAATATGGACATCCTTGGTGGTCTTGCTAAAAAGATGCCATGGACAAGCCTTGGTATGTTTATAGGTATCATGGGTATCGCAGCCTTGCCTCCAGTAAACGGCTTTGTTTCAGAGTGGTTTACATATCAAGGTATGCTTCAAGGTGCGATGAGTGAGGGAACATTAGTTAGATATGCATTTACGCTTGGCGTCGTAGCTCTTGCGCTAACAGGCGTTTTGGTCGGTATGCACCTCAAACTTTATGCTGTTATATTTGCAGGTACTCCAAGAGATCAAAAAATTTGGGAAAATGCTAAAGAGAGCCCAATAGGCATGGTTCTTGGTATGATCATCCTAATGATAGGCTGCGTTGGCTTTGGTCTTGGCGCAAACTACATAGTTGATTACATCATGCAAGCTGTAAATTCTATCGCTATAAGCGACTATAAAGCTAGCCTTGGTGCTATAAATGTAACTTCACCAATAGGCAGTATGATCTCAACTCCGCTTATCGCTTTAGTTTTATGTTCGACTATGATTTTGCCATTTATCATCCTTGCTGTTATGAAAGCAAATAGAGATAAACCACGCGAGACTGATCCTTGGGCTTGTGGCTTTAAATATAGCTCACGTATGCAAATGACAGGTGGTCCATTTACAGGCGATCTTAGAAAGATCATGCAATGGCTATTTAGAGCTGATAAAAAGATCGTTACTAGAAATTATTTTGACGCGGTTGAATATCACAACCATCCAAAAGATATCTGGTGGGGAATGTTTTATGAACCAGTCATCAAATGGTGTATGAAATTTGCCGATAAACTTGGCATCGTTCAAAGCGGATACACAAACGTCTATACGCTTTATATCCTAGTTTATCTATGTGCCATACTTGCTGTGGGCTACTTTTTAGTTTAGGAGACGAAAATGCAAACTATACTTTTAATGATATTTCAAGTAGTCGTTATCGTTTTGGTAGCTCCTTTGTTTGATGGTATGGCAAGAAAACTAAGAGCTAGACTTCAATCAAAACAAGGTAGCGATTTCTTTCAAACATATCGCGATATTATAAAACTCTTTAGAAGAGGAAGAACTGTGCCTGAGTGCTCTCACTGGGTATTTAGATGGGCTCCATTTTTCCTTTTTGCAACTTCAGCTGCAGTTCTAGCTGCTATACCTATAACATATAGCAAAGATACTGTTTTTGGAGCGTATTCAGATATATTTGTGATCCTCTATCTTGGCGCATTGCTTAGATTTGTATTTGGTGCAGCTTCAATGGATAGCGGCAACCCATTTGCAGCAACAGGCGGCGGCAGGGAGCAAATGCTAGGCGTATATGTCGAGCCAGTTATGATTATGTGTCTAATCGTAGTAATGCTTGCAGCTAAAACATCAAATTTAATTGAGATCCAAGAGATGGTAAAAACCGGTGTTATCGGATATCAGATCCCAAGTTTTGCCGTAGCTTCTATCGCATTTTTATGGTGCATGTATGTTGAGACTGGCAGAAAACCATTTGACGTAGCTGAAGCAGAACAAGAGCTTCAAGAAGGCTTGCTTGGCGAGTACGCAGGTAGCGACCTTGGTTTAGTTCAAGCATCACTTATATTAAAACAGTTTGCTATGATCGGACTTTTCCTAACTATATTTGAGCCATGGAATTTTAGCAATCCTTTCTTAGCTATCATCATTTTTGTGATAAAAACCGGAGTATTTTACGTAGCAGCTGTCTTTATAGACAACTTTGGTCCACGCTTTAAAATGACTTCATCTTTACGCAAAAATGCGCTTGGTGCACTTGCTATCTCGTTTGTTGCACTAACACTTTATGTAGTAGGAGTGTGAGATGCAAACACTTGATATTTTAGCCATTTGCATGATCGTAACTTCGCTTGCAGTTTTTGGTCTTAGAAGCTTGAAACTCTCAATCATCGCTTATGCGATTGAGACACTACTTTTAGTTAGCATATTTTTCTTGCTATCTGAGAAATTTAACGCCGAGCAGCTCAAAACTTGGGCGATAGTTGCATTTTTTACCAAAGTTTTGCTTGTGCCAGGAATTTTATTCTGGCTTATCAAAAAACTTGGCGTAGTTAGCGAAGATGAGCCAGTTGGTGGATTTTTTGTAAGTCCTGTTATTGCTATGGGATTTTCTCTAGCTCTTTCAATGAGTATCCACCCTATATTTTTAAAATTCTCTCTTATCAAAGAAGAGATCATGCTAATCGCTGCTGGAACGGTCTTTATGATGGGAATTTTTGGTTTTATGCTAAGAAACTCATTTATAAAACAAATTCTAGCTTACTGCTTGTTTGAAAACGGTATCCACCTAAGCCTTGCTCTAATGGCTTATAACTCACATGAGTTAGTCGAGCTTGGAATTTTAACAGATGCGATATTTGCCGTTATCATCATGAGTGTCTTAGCGATTAGATTTTATAAAGCTTATGATAGCTTAGATACTTCTAAAGCTTCAAATTTAAGGGGTTAGAGATGGATAGTTTAGCTTTAATACTTATCTTACCGCTCCTTGGTGCTTTGGTCTTGTTTTTGAGTCCTAAAAATTATGCGGTATTAAGCGGACTTCACGTTTTGTTTTCTGCTGCGACATCGGTGGCTTTACTTAACAATGTTCTTAAAGTCTTAAGTAGCGGAACTTTTTATAGTTTTGATAAATTTTTGTTTTTAGATAGCTTGGGCTGTGTTTTCTTGGTGCTTATCGCTGTGACTGGATTTATAGTAAATTTCTACTCTATCCACTACATGAGATGGGAGCTTGAAGATGGACACATCCACTTAAGCGATCTTAAAAAATATTATGCACTAAGCCATGTATTTATCTTTACAATGACTTTAAGTGTTATTTGCAACAACGTTGCGTTTATGTGGGCAGCTATCGAGGCAACAACTCTTGCTTCTGTGTTTTTGGTCGCTATCCACAAAGATCAAAAATCAACAGAGAGTGGCTATAAATACATAGTTCTTTGCTCAATCGGTCTAGCATTTGCACTTTATGCGACTGTTCTTTTATACTCAGCCACATTTAGCACTCTAGGAGATGGCGAAGCTTCTATGCTATTTTCTGGAATAATGGCAAATGCTAAAAATTTAAACCCAGATGCGGCAAAACTTATCTTTGTATTTGCTCTAATTGGTTTTGGTACAAAAGCTGGTCTTGCTCCAACTCACACTTGGCTACCAGACGTTCACGCTGAAGGTCCAGCACCTATCTCAGCCTTGCTTTCAGGCGTACTTTTAAAATGTGCGATGCTAGCGCTCTTAAGATACTACGCTATCACAGCTCAAGCAGTTGGATTTAGCTTTGTTGAGGGCATAATGATCGTTTCAGGAACTATCACTCTTTTTGTAGCAGGATTTTTCCTAATAAGACAACACAACGTAAAAAGAATGTTTGCATATCACTCAATCGTTCACATGGGCGTTATCGCATTTGCACTTGGTGTTGGCGGTAAATTTGGTCTATTTGCAGCGATATTCCACTGCTTGGCTCACAGCTTTACAAAAGCTTTGGCATTTTGCTCAACAGGTAACATAGCAAGAATTTACGGCCACAAAGATATGAGTAAGATGGGCGGCATGGTTAAGATCGCACCGATCACCACTATAATGTTTGGCGCGGCTGTTTGCTCACTTGTTGGTGTTCCAGCATTTGCTATATTTGTTAGCGAGTATAACGTCTTTATAGGAGCTATCACAAGCGGTCAATACATCGCAGTTGCGCTATTTGCTATTGCGCTTGCAGTTATTTTCATAGCTGACTTTGCACACTTTAACATGGCAAGCTTTGGCGAGCCAAAAGGTGTGGTTGTTCATAATAAAGAGATGAGTTTGTTAGAGAATTTACCTCTTATAGCACTTTGTGCCCTTATCATAATCTTTGGCGTATGGCACGTAGATAGCTTTTATACGCTAGTAGATAACGGTGTTAATATAATGATGGGAGCTTTAAAATGAGAGGCGATAAATTTGTTGAAATCCTAAAAACCAAGGTAAAAATTTTAGAAGTAACTCGTCAAGCAGACGATCAGATCACAGTTTTGGTTGATAGAAATGATCTTCCACTAGCTGTTAAAACACTTTATTATGATATCGGCGGCTTCATAAGCACTATGATACCAAATGATGAGCGCCAGATAAATGGCAGCTTTGCGCTTTACTATGCTATCTCAATGGAAGGTAGCAAGCTGACTGAGGCGGACGACTTTGCACCTGAGGATAAGTGCTTTATCACTGTTAAAACGCTTATTCCAGGAAGCGATCCGACATTTCCATCAGTTACTCCGCTAGTGCCAGCTTGTGTTTGGTACGAAAGAGAAGCTTATGATATGTTCGGCCTTGTAGCTGAAGGTTTACCTGATAAAAGGCGTCTAGTTTTAAGTGATGACTGGCCAGATGGACTTCATCCACTTAGAAAAGATGCGATGGATTATCGCTACCGCCCTGATCCAGTTGACCATAGAGATGAGCCTGATTCTGAGTTTTTGTTCCCAACAGGTGATGCAGTAGTTGATGTGCCACTTGGACCACTGCATATTACTTCAGATGAGCCAGGTCACTTTAGACTTTTCTGCGACGGCGACGAGATCATCGACGCTGACTACCGCCTCTTTTATCAACACCGCGGTATGGAAAAGCTAGCTGAAAACAGAATGAACTATGATCAAATGGGCTATCTTGCAGAGCGTGTTTGTGGAATTTGTGGTTATGCTCACGCCATTGCTTGTATCGAAGCAGCAGAAAAAGCTATCAAGCTTGAAATTCCACTAAGAGCTCAAGCTATACGTGTCATCTGTCTTGAGATCGAGCGTCTTCACAGCCACCTTTTAAATATCGGTCTAGCTTGTGAGGTCACTGGTAACTACAACGCTTTCATGCACATCTTTAGAGTTCGTGAGTACTCTATGGAGCTAGCTCAACTTGTAACTGGCGGACGTAAAACATACGGCAATGTCGTTATGGGTGGCTTAAGACGTGACATGACAAACCAAGAGATCAAAAAAGGCATCGAGATCATAAATAAACTTGACGTTCAAATTTCAGAAATTTGGGACGCAGTTATGGAGGATAAACGCCAAATCGGTCGCTGGAAAGGTGTGGGTATTTTAGACCGCCAAATAGCACGTGACTTTAGCCCAGTTGGTCCAAATATGAGAGGCTCTGGTTTTAAACGCGATAACCGCTACGATCACCCATACGACTTCTTTAAACAGATAGAATTTGAAGTAGCAGTTGAGCATGGTTGCGACGTTTTTGCTCGCGAGATGGTTAGATATAAAGAGTTAAAAAGCTCTATCCACATCATCCGCCAATGCTTTGAGCTAATGCCTCAAACTCCGATCATGATCGATCCTGTGACTATGATCAAACCTGAGAATTTTGCACTTGGTCATGATGAAGCACCACGTGGCGAGAATGTCCACTGGATCATGCAAGGAAGTGCTCAAAAAGTGTATCGCTGGAGATGTAGAGCAGCTACTTATAACAACTGGCCAAGCCTAAGATATCAATTTAGAGGAAACAACATAAGTGACGCAGCACTTATCGTTTGCTCACTTGACCCTTGCTACTCATGTACAGAGCGTGTTACATTAGTCGATGTAAGGACTAAAAAGAGCAAAATTTTAACAGAGAAAGACCTTAAAAAATTCTGTCAAGATGGCGGGGTTAGTAAAAAGGATTTAAGATGATGAAGTTATTTGACATCACAGAAAAATATGGAAAGGCGACATACGCCTATCCATTTGAGCCATATATTGTTCCTGAAAATTTCCGTGGTCAGCCAAACTATACATACGATCTTTGTATAGGTTGTGCAGCTTGCGGTATCGCTTGCCCTAGTAACGCGATAGAGCTTAAGATGAACGAGGAGCAAACAAAGCTTGTTTGGGAATTTGACTGCGGACGTTGTATATTTTGCGGTCGCTGCGATGAGGTTTGCCCAACTGGAGCTGTAAGACTTAGCGATAGCTTTGAGCTTGCGGTTAAATTTGACAAGAGCGCTCTTATACAAAGGGGTGAGCTTGAGATGCAAACTTGCAAATGCTGTGGCAAGCCATTTACACCAAAAAGGCTTATAAATTTCACCCTTGAAAAGCTTGGCACAGCAAATTTACTCCCAGGCAGACTCGAAGAGGCAAAAGACTACCTTTATATCTGCCCAGAGTGCAAGAAAAATCAATCTGCTGAGAGGCTAACAAAAGGCATTGAGGAGGCTATAAAATGAGTCTATATCAAGTCCCAGAGGACATAAAAACAGCAAATGATCTAACTGCAAAGCTAGAGCATCTAAAAAATATCAAAAGAAGCTTTAGCGTTTATAGGATCGACTGCGGAAGCTGTAACGGCTGTGAGATAGAAATTTTTGCAGCTATTACGCCGATGTGGGATCCTGAGCGTTTTGGCTTTAAACTTGTAGCAAACCCAAGACACGCTGATATTTTGCTTTGCACCGGTCCTGTAACAAGACAGATGTATTATCCACTTCTTCGTGCTTATGAGGCGACCCCAGATCCTAAGATCGTAGTTGCTCTTGGTGCGTGCGGAAGCAGTGGCGGAATTTTCCATGACGCTTATAGCGTTTGGGGTGGCATCGATAAGATAATCCCAGTCGATGTCTATATCCCAGGCTGTCCTCCACATCCAGCAAGCATTATTTACGGCCTTGGCATGGCTCTTGGTATCATCGATCAAAAACTTCATAAAAAAAGCTATGAGGAAGATAACACATTGCCACCTTCAGTTGAGAAGTCGGTCATAGGCGATATCTTGTTTGAGCGTGACTTGCAAGCTGAAAGTAGAAGGCTAATGAGCTATATCTTTGGTAGAATCCTTTTTGAAAAATATATGAATGCTATCAAATGTTCAAAAGATGTCCATGACCCAAGCATTTCAAGAGAGGCTGTGCTTACAGCTATCAAAAAAGAGGAAGATCCTAGATATGCTGAGTGCATGGGGCTTTTGCATAATGATGTCTATCTAAAATATGCAAAAGCTGATAAAAGCTTTGCGATAGACGTTGATAGCGAGGTTTGGAGTAAGAGATGATACAAGTTTATAAGCTTACAAAAAGGCATATGGACGACAACGACAAGCTTCCACGCGAGCTAAAGGAGATAAAAATTTTCTCCACTTGCGTGGGACATGGCGTTGGCACGATTGATTTTAGCGAGAAAATTTTAGAGCTAAGCGATGAGGAATTTGACGAGATGATCAAAAACTCAGGCGAATACGTGAAATTTAAAATCGGAAATTTAAGCAAATATTTTGAAGTTGAAATTTTTGCCGAGCATATCGCTAAACTCTTGCCGCAGCTTTGTGAGTGTAAGCTTAAAGAAATTTTGGCAAATTTAAAAGAGGGATATATCGTGCTTAGGAAGGACTTTTGATGAAAAAAGCCATCCTTTGCATCGGTAATCCTATGCGTGGCGATGATGATGTGGGCAATGAAGTAGGTCGCATCGTGGAGCACGAGCTAAAAGAATGGAAGGTCTTTTTTGGGCAAGATGTGCCTGAGAATGAATTTTCAGCTATTAGAGAATTTGCACCTGATATCTTGATAGTAGTTGATGCGATGAGCGGCTTTGATGAGGATAAGATAGAGTTTTTCGACCTAAGTGACGATAGAGATTACATCTACTCAACTCACAACCTCCCAACGCCAGTGCTTTTAAGCTATTTGCGAAAAATTTGCCCAAAGACGCTTTTTTTAGGCATTAGCGTATTGCTCGAAAATGTCTTAAATTTTGAAGAAGGACTAAGCGAGCAGGCTAAAAAAAGTGCCAGAAAAGCTTTTTTAAGAATTGTAGAGATTGATAAAAATTTAGTCGGTTAAATTTAGCAAATAGCTAAATTTAGTCTTTTTGGTTACTAAAGGCAAAATTTTGCTTTTAATCGCAAGCATTGATTTGACTTTAGTGATTTTACAAAGTGTTAAACTTTGGTCGCAAAGATGAGCCTGGCTCATGTGCGAGATTGAAAATAAAAAGGAGAATGTGATGTTAAATCCGGCAGAAACCGCTCAAGCGGTCTCAAGCTCTATGGAGCATAAGGCTCATATGCCGCTTACTAGTATTATCTTCCTTGCTATCATGGCTGGAGCTGCTATTGCTATGGGTGATATTTTTTGGGCTCACTCGACAGTTGGTATGGCTGAAAATCAGTCTATTGGTCTTTCAAATTTTATCGGCGGTATCACATTTAGCTGTGGCCTTATGATGGTTGTCTTTTATGGCGGACATCTTTTTACAAGCTCAGTTTTAAGTGGCGTTAGCGCATATGAAGGAAAGCTAAAACTAGGTAAGACTATCGGATACTGGGCTATCGTTTGGATATTTAACTTCGTTGGCGGCGCACTGATCGCTTATATGTACTACTATTCAGGCTTGCCACTAAAGTATGATGGCTACATCTTACAGCACTTTATACCAGCTGGTATTGGCAAGATTACAGCACCATTTCATGAGCTATTTATCCGCGGAATTTTTTGTAACGTCTTTGTTTGTATGTCTATTTGGACTGCGACAAGTGAGAGCAATCTATCTGGTAAATTCTTTGCTATTATGTGGATGATCGGCGCATTTGTAGCTTGCTCTATGGAGCACTGCGTGGCAAATATGTTCATCATCACTGAAGCCATCATCTCAAAAGCTCACTATATAGCAGCAAACGGCGGAGATATCGCTGCTGCAGCTGCAGCTTTAGGACATGGAATTACGGCTGAAAAACTAGAAGTTTTAAACTGGGGAAATTTCATCGGTAAAAACTTAGTTCCAGTTACACTTGGTAATATCTGTGGCGGACTTTTCTTTGTTGGTTTAGTTGGCTTTATGGCGAATAAATTTGATATGAAGAAAAAAGCTTAAAAATTTTTAGTCTTTGCTTCTTGGCAAAGACTAATCCTCTAAGACTACTCTTTGCTAGCTATTATAAAAATTTTTGATTTTTAGTTTGTGTAACTTTCAAGTTTTTCATAATCAATTATTAAAAACTCGTGTGGTGTGATCTTTCTTATGATGTCATCTTTTATAAGCTCATTAAAAGCAGTTGAAGCGCTTTGACGTTTGAGCCCCACAAAGCTTGAGAGCACCTTTAGAGAAAATGGCAAAAATATGTAGTGATATCCATTTTGCTTTAGATCTTGCTCCTTTGCAAGCTCGATCAAAAAATTTGCAATCCTACCTTTTGCATCTTCAAAAAGTATGGATTTTATGATTTGGCGTTGCACGATCACTGCATTTAGCACAGCTTTTAAAATTTCATCTGCGACATTTGCATTTGATAAAATTTCACCTATTTTGTTTAAATTTATAGTATAAATTTCAGCATCTTCAAGCACTTCAAAAGCACAATTATCATCAAGTACGGCGATGTTGCTCGCTTCTAAATGATAAAGGATAAATTCTTCTCCATCTTCAAAAAATGAGAGCTTTGCACAGCCACTTTTTAAGATAATGATCTTGATCTCTTCGGTGTAGATTATGCTTGTTTTTGGTAGCTCTTTATACTCAAATTTATCAAGCTCATTTTGAGTTAGGATCTTTGTGATTTGTGTTTGCAAAAGACCTAGACGTGATTTTTTCATTTTTCTCCCAAAAAATGTATAGAGCCTGATTTTACTTCACAAAGCATTTAAAGAAGTTGAAAAATATTGCTTTTAGTTTAAGAATTTCAATAATTTTTAAAAGTAGTATTAATTTTTTAATTTGGTTGCATAAATTGCAACCAAATTTTTAAAATCCATGAAGCTGTTTTAGTCTCTCATCGATTGGCTTTTTAAGTCCATCTTTTGTTACACTGACGTAGGTTGCAATAGCGCTTGTGACATGTATAGTCTCTCTAAAGCCACCGTCATTTAGCCTAAGTGCAGTCACTTCTATTTGCGTTGTTATCGAAGTTTTGCCAACAGAGATGATTTTAGCGTAGCAGCTTAGCACATCGCCAACAAAGACAGGTTGCTTGAAAATGATCTCTTTCATAGAAATCGTCACAACGCGCTCGGGAGAAATTTCTCTTGCAGCTTGTGCACCTGCAAGGTCGATCTGACTCATTATCCAGCCACCAAAAATATTTCCAGCTGAGTTTGTATCCTTTGGCAACATAACTTGTTTGATACGCGGCTCACCAAAATCTTTTAAAATATCCATTTTTTGCCTTTTAGATGTTAAAATTTTTTGTTGATTGTAGCAAATTTTAAGGCTTTATGCTAAAATCTTGCAACTTCAGGGGATGAAAAAATGAACGATTTTAAAAGATTAAATGAACTCACAAAAGAGCAAAAAAATAAGTTAAATGCTATTTATAAAAATTTAGACGATGACATTATAAACGAGGCTGTTAAAATTTGCGGCCTTGCTGGCACACCAAGCCAAAAACTAGCCCTTGCAAGAAGGATAGTAGATCTTAAAGTAGATCCGCTTCAAAATGAGCTAAAAAAGCTAAATTTAGGCGATGACGAGCAAAAACGAGTGCTAAATTTAATGTATAACTACGTTAGAAATTTATATGAAAATCTGCACATCAAGCTTTTAGAAAAGGCCAAAGAAGAGAAAATTTTAGATCCATTTAACCAAGCCTTTGTGCAGGCTATGCACGAGCTTGGCCTAAGCCTAAATGCGTGGCAAATTTCATGGCAAGAAAAGATAATAGATACCACAAATAAAGGGTTTGAGGCTAAATTTAAAGATCTAAGCCAGGCAAATGAGTTTATCACTAAAAACGGCTTATTTCAGTGTGACGCTAACGGCGTAAGGGCTGATAGAGCGTATGGCGCGGTAGTAAAAGAAGGTGATAAATTTAGCTTTTTGCCTTATGCACTTGCTTTTAAAGATGAGGTGAGAGAGCTTAAAAGCGTCTTTGCTAAAAATCTTGAAATTTTAAGAAATTTAGCCAAAAATGACGAGCAAAAATCTTATGTCAAATACCTTGAAAAGCTACAAAATGCCTTTTGTGAAGAAGATATTACAAAGGTGATAAACGCTTGGCAAGAGGCTGAGATAGCGTGGATGGAGGTAAAAGGTCCGCTTCAGCCAGGCCATCCACTAGAATACTACGAAGATGCATACACGCACGCGGTTGCGCTTGAGTGGGATATCAGGCTTGTTGATAGCGAGGGCATAGATGAGCATAATTTTAAAGAAAAAGTGGCAAAAACTTATAAGAGTGTTTGCGAAAAGATAAAATTTGATAACGCTGCGACAAATAGGGCAGTTAGTGAAAATATCGCTAGAACGCAGCTTTATATAAGCGTGCCGATGATCTATTACGCAGCGGAGCTAAACGGGCTTTTTAGCGCTCAGGTCGTGCCAAACGATGAGAGTGTTAGCGCTAAATGTGGCAAGAAAATTTTTGCCTTTGTAAATCACGTCTATGAAGGAGCAAAGGCAAAGCCTTTTATGAAGCTTGGGGCTGAAATTTTTAGCAAGGAATTTTTAGATTTTGGTAGAGAGATTTTATTTTTAAAGCCAAAAATTTGGAAAAAAGTCTATGAAATCTCAACGATCGGTCATGAGTTTGGGCACATTCTCTTTATCGGACTTGATACCGAGATGAGCATGAATAAAAGTGGCGTCTTTAAATTTATAGAAGAGTACAAGGCGACGACTGGCGGGTTAGTAAATTTCTTCTTGCACGAAGAGGCGGAGTATAAAATGGCCGTCTTTCACGAGCTGATCGCCCGTGCGGTTGGGCTTATCGCATGGCGAAAGGTCGATGAGGTGAGGGCTTACTACTGCGAGGGGCTCATACATCTTAGCTTGCTTTTTAGGGCTGGAGTGCTTAAATTTAACGGCAAATTAAGCGTGGATATGAGCGAGCAAGCTTACGCTAAATTTAAAGAAATTTGCTTAGAGAACTATTACGATCTAGCGCAAACATACGCTAAAAAAGATGATGCGAGCACGTTTTTGGAGAAATTTTGCCAAAAAGATGAACTAAGCTATTTGCCAAAAGATGAAGAGTGCAAGAAATTTGTTGAGCATTTTTACGCTAGATACGAAGCTATCGGCAACGACGTCGATGAAAGTGGCGAGTGGCAAAGATGGCAAAGCTTAGCCAAAAAGGCAGAGAAAGATAGATAAAGACGGAACATGATAAGTAAAATAAGTAACGAAAATCAAGTATCTTTTTCATTTATGTTGATACTTTTTTGTGTATATGTTGTTAGTTATTTTATTGCTAGTAGTTTTTATAATGGCATAATTACTGCTCTATTTGATTTTATGATCACATTATTTATCTTTTTAAAGCTAAAAGAGACAAAAAATTTAAAAACATATTGGATATATATATTATTAGGCCTTACTTGCTGGGTAGCATCAGACACTATGTGGATGCTATATGATAAGGTTGATTTTCTTAAACAATTTCTCCCTAAAGTCAATTTTATACAAATCTCATACTTGGTCTCATATTTTATGTTTGCATTTTCTGCTTTTTATATTTTGATCAAAAATTTGAAAAATTTATTTTTAATGCAAGTATTTGTGGACTCAGTCTCTATTTCCGCAATATATTTTAGTTTTATGTGGTTTATGATTTTTAATAGAAATTTAACTCAAGTTTTAAGTCAAAAAGATTTTTTTAATCTAAGTTACATCGCCATAGATTTATTTATGTTTTGTACTTCATTTATTGCATTTTTTTCACTCAAATTTTCAAAAAGAAGACTATCTATACTTTTATGCTTGATAGCACTTATTGTAATAAGCACTTATGATGTTTTTACCACTACAATGGATTTTTGGATAGATGAAATATCCTTTTCTGGATACGACATTGTATTTAAGAGTTCATTTTTTATGTTGTTTGTTGCTGCGCTTCATTTAAGAGAGGGTGAGGCAAATCTAAAATTTAGGGCACTCAGAAACGATTTTGATAAAATTTTAATACAAAAGCTATTTGTTTTCGCCGTATTTTTGACGATTATGATCTTGTACTCTTGGAAGATAAATTTGACATGGTTATTTTCTATTTTAGTTACTTTGCTTGCATACGGAGCATTATCTTATACATTTTCTAATGTTAGAAAGATGGATATTTTAATTAAACGTGAAATACATATCAAAAAAGTGTTAAATAACCAGATAGAAAGTAAAGTAAAAGAGCTTGAAGAGACAAATAGGCACCTACAAAGGATCAGTAAATATGATTATTTGACAAATGCTCTAAATCGCCAGTATTTTATCGCAAGGCTTGAAGAGATGATAAAGTCAAAGGCGCTTGGCGAAAAGATAGATATTTATAGTATTGACATAAACCATTTTAAAGCGATAAATGACTCGTATGGGCATTATGTCGGTGATGATGTAATAGCAAAGTTTGCTTTAAATATTGAGTCAATATTACCACCAAACGATT
The DNA here is from genome assembly GCF_001891085.1 of Campylobacter concisus. Lineage (NCBI taxonomy): Bacteria > Pseudomonadati > Campylobacterota > Epsilonproteobacteria > Campylobacterales > Campylobacteraceae > Campylobacter > Campylobacter concisus. The sequence continues at coordinate 151,401 of NZ_JXUP01000004.1, read as the reverse complement.
CCTTATTTGCAAGATCTGGCGGCGATGACTTTATTGTTGTTGTCAAGCAAAATGAAAATGTGCATTGCAGGGAATTTTTACATTATCTACTAAAAGCTATTTCAGAGCCAATCGTTATAGATGATTATAAAATTGTACTTGATGCAAAAATAGGGATTAGCTCGACACAAACTAGTGAAATTTTGGCTGATGATTTTATCATGCAATCAGAAGCAGCACTAGAAGCAGCAAAAAAAGACGCATCTGAAAAGTATGTTTTTTATAATGATATAAAAAGCATGATTCAGGATAGAAACTACATAGAAATATTGCTAAATAGCATAAGCTTTGATGAAGAATTTGAGCTAAAATTTCAGCCCCAGTATCTAATAGAAGGTAAAAAAATAGTAGGAGCAGAGGCTCTTGTTAGGTGGAACTCTCCTATAAAAGGTCCAGTAGATCAATCAAAATTTATCCCAATAGCCGAACAAAGCTCGATTATCAATGCGATAGGAAAATGGGTGGCAAAAAATGCTATAAAACAAATGGCCTTTTGGAATGAGAAATATAATATGAATCTAAAAATAGGTATAAATATCTCGCCAAAACAGATTGATAATATAAATTTTGCATCTAAATTTTTAAGCTATATAGATAGATACGGCATCGATCCATCTTGTGTAGATGTTGAGATCACTGAGGCTAGCCTTGTCAATGCAGAAGAGATGATGCAAAGTGTGTTATCTGAGCTTTCTAATAGAGGAATTTGCATCTCTATAGATGATTTTGGTACCGGTTTTTCATCGATGAGTTACATCAAAAAATATCCTATGAGTCACCTAAAGATCGCTAAAGAGCTGATAGATAATATTGCTAAAAATGATATAGATAAAGACGTGGTAAAAAGCGTTATAGCTTTGGCTAAAAATGTGGAGCTAAAGACTATTGCTGAAGGCGTCGAAGATGAAACCCAGCTTGAAATTTTAAGAGAGCTTGGATGCGATGAGGTGCAAGGGTATCTTTGGGGTAAGCCAATGAGTGCAGAGGATTTTGAAAAGCTTATAATAAGCGCTATTTAAGCACACTCTTTGCGCTAAAATTTTCAAATTTCAAAATATCTTTATGGCAAAGTTTAGCCAGCTCATTTATCATTTTTGAGCTAGTTTCATCTTTTGGGATTATTAGATGAATTTTTTCTTCTAAAAAAACGATAAAGATATTTTTGAGTTCATAAATTTCACTAACTTCATTTAGGTCAAATTTTTCATTTTCTTTGGGTTCGCCTTCATAGTAAGCCAGAAATTTCTCATTTACTTCAAAATTCATTTGCTTTTGAACGTCTGAAATTTCAATTCTCTTTAATGCAGCTATGCGACTTCTTTTTAAAAAAATAGGATAAAAAATGATCCAAAATATAGCAAAAACAGCTCCAATAACAGTAAAAATTTTACTTTTTAATAGCATATCAGCAACAAAACCAGCTATGATGGCTTCAGTAAATATCATAAATGTGTTTATAAAATACTGCTTTCTTGCTGCCTTTGAGAAAAATAAGATAAAAGATTTATAATCTATTAAATTTTGTCCATTTATGACGATATTGCACTTCATAAGATACCTTTGTGAATTTTAAAATTTTTGGGAAATTATAACCAAAAGCAAAGTCAATTTTTGTATAATTTGGACTATTTCTTAGGAGAGGGACACTATTTTTTTAATATCAAAATCATCTATAACTGGTATGCGAAAATGGATTTTAATTGCAGTTGTAGCGCTATTCGTATTTGCACTATTGGCATCTTTACTAGACTATAATCTAATTGGAAAAATATCTATTTTGCTTAGTTTCTTTATGATAACTTTTGGCATTTATACTTCAATGGATAAAGTAAAAACCAAAATAACGCATTGGCTTGCAATATGTTTTGGTGTTTTTTTATGGTCTATTTGTGATGCATTAATGGTGTTAAATCAAGATGTGCTATTGCGGACTCATAGTTCTTATGCGTATCTTGATGTGTTTTTTATGTTGCCGATGATATCTATTTTAGCTGGTGTTAGTATATTTTTGTATTCAAAATTTGCAGCTAGTCAAGAGAAACTAGCCATCATTATGGATAGCATAAGTGTCTTTTTTTTAATAGCAATGTTAATATATGGTATTTTTGATGAAGTAGATATCTTATCAATGATAAATAATAGATCAAATATCGTTTTTCTCTCTATTGTAGCCATAAATTTTCTTATACTTTTTATCACTTTAAGCGAGGTTTTTACAAGCAGTTTGCTTCATATAAAAATTAGCGGCTTTTACCTTATATCGGCTAGTATTTTATTTACGATGCTAAATTTATTTATTTTTTATGGTCAGATCTCAAATGTAAATTTTGGCCATAAAATAGATTTTTTATATATCGTTCCTTTCTTCTTCTTGATGATAGGAGCTTTTCATTTAAAAGCCCAAAACGAATATGTTACAAATACCGATAAAGATATCTCAATAGGATCAAAATGGCTACCAATAATAATAGTTTTACCTTTGCTATTACAAGAAGATCTAACATCTTTTAGTGCGCTCATCTCACTTTTTGTTTTAGTTGTAAATGCTATTGTTAATTACTATGTTAAAAGCTCTATTGCAAGTAGAAAAATATTAGATTATGAGAGAAATCTTCATAGAGAGATGGAAAAGTCGATGCATGAGCGAACCAATGAACTTATGCTCGCAAATTTAAGACTTCAAGATATGTCTGAGAAAGACTATCTAACAGATCTTGGCAATAGAAATTTTATAGTAAATGAGCTTGAAAGAATGTGTAAAAGCATTTCTGAAGATGAGGAAATCGCAGTTTATTATATAAATTTAAGCCGTTTTAAAAGCATAAATACATCTTACGGGCATGAAATAGGTGATAGAATTTTAAAATTAGTTGCAAAAAGGATACTTGAAGTTTGCAATAGACAAGAAGCCATAGCAAGGATTAGTGCGGACGAATTTATCGTACTAGCAAAAATGGAGATAAATAGTCATACAAAACGCTTAAATCTTGGTATTGCCTTAAAAGACGCTATTGAAAAACCAATTCAAATAGATAGATATCATTTTGGGCTTAAGTGCATAATAGGCATAGACGTAGCAACAAAAAATAGCACGGCAAACCCAAGAAATATTATAAAAAATGCAGATATGGCAATGTATTATGCCAAGAAAAATCCAGCTTTAAATCCTATGGTTTATAGCGATAAAATTAGCAATGAAATGCACCTAAGCTCAAGCATCGAGATCGCGCTTAAAAAAGCTAATTTACAAGAAGACCTTCATGTGTATTTTCAACCAATATTTGATCTAAAAATCGAAAAAATGATTTGCGCAGAGGTTTTTTTATATTGGAAATCAGAAAAATTTGGCTTGATGGAAGCAAGCAAATTTATGAAAGAGGTCAATGTAAATAGTGATATTTTAAATGATATTTGCTCGCTTTTAGTTTCAAAGACTATAGAGTATATAGATATATGGCAAAGAGAAAAACTCTTGATACCAAAAATAAGCATAAATGTTGCGCAGATTCAAAGTAAATCAGAAAAATTTGTTTTAGATTTTATTTCTATCTTACGCTCGCACCATATAAATCCAGAGCTTTTTGAAATAGAATTTGGCGAAGAAATATGGACAAATAATTCTAAAACGCTCGATAAAATTTTTTCTATTCTTAAAGAAAATAATATAGACATTTGCATAGATAATTTTGGCTCTGGATATACTTCATTTATTTATATTAGAAAATACGGTGTTAAGCGTATAAAAATAGCAAGTGAATTTGTTGCTCAAGCATCAAATAGCAAAATAGATGCACAAATTGTATCTGCAATTATCGATTTGGCAAAGGCAATGAAGATAAAAGTTGGTGCAAAAGGCATAGAAAAAGAAGAAGACATTCGTTTCTTAAAAGAGCTTGATTGTAATGAAGTGCAAGGATTCTTCTTATCTCGTCCTATGAGTGCAAAAGAATTTGAAGACCTTGTAAGACAAGATCCTCAAATGATAGCTAAAGTTTAAATTTCAGCCTTTATCTCTTCGTTTGATTTTACGACCATACCTGAGCCATGGATCACGCTTGGAACACAACTGGTGCAGATATCAACTTCTTCGCCATTTTTATGAGCGTGGATAAAAACTGCATTTGTATCATCACTGCTTTTTAGTCCGCAAACATTGCAAACCACTAGATCTTTTTCTCTCATTTTTTCTCCTTTGAAATTTTTGCCTATTTTAGCTCCTAAATTTTATACATAAAATGATTTAAGTCAAGCTTACCTCGTGGCATTTAATAATTTTTTGTTATAATCCTTTAAAATTTAAAAGGGTCTAAAATGAATGAAAGAACGATTATTTTAGAGATGTTAAAGATGCAGCAAAGCCTAAATGATGAGACAAATGGACTTGGCTGGGAAAATGGTTATACTAATAAAAATAAATTAATTAGCTGGAGACGCTGCATATATATGGAGTGCGCTGAGCTGATTGATAGCTTTGCATGGAAACACTGGAAGAGCATAGATGCTAAGACTGATGAGCAAAATTTACGCATAGAAGTTGTTGATATCTGGCACTTTATAATGAGTCTGGCTTTGCAAATTTATAAATCAAAACAGCTTGGGGATATAGAAACTTTAGCCGATGATATTTGCCAATCAAGCGGTTTTAGTGAGTTTTGTAAAGAGCCATTAAGGATCGAAGATGAGAGCATTTATGAGATAATGAATGATGTTGAGATGCTTATACATGAGTGCAGCGGGTTTGACTACGATATATTTGATATTTTAAAAATTTACTTCTCTATGTCTTTAAAATGTGGCGTAAATTTATACTCGCTTTATGAGTGCTACATCGCTAAAAACGTGCTAAATCGCTTCCGTCAAAATAATGGCTACAAAGAAGGCAGCTATAAGAAAAATTGGAACGGACGCGAAGATAATAAAGTGATGAGTGAAATTTTGTCAAATGGCGTTAGTAAGATAGGTGAAATTTACGCAGCACTTGAGCATGAATATAAAAAGGTGAAATGATAAACCTTCTTCGCCTTGGGTTTAAAGATTTTCTTACAGCCAAATTTATAACGTTATCTATCTTGCCACTTTGCCTTAGCATCGTCTGCCTAGCTTGGCTTAGCATCTGGGGCGGTGGTGAGATATTTGACCTTTTAAGTGATAGCGCTAAAAACGAAAATTTTGCCTTTTTAGAGCCAAACTCGACGATCTCTTTTATAGCTATTAAAATTTTAAGTTTTAGTGCTACTAAGTGGATAGTTAGTATACTTTTTTACGTTTTAAGCACCTTTTTAACGATCATCATTAGCATCGTGATTGCCCTAATCGTAGCTGGCTTTTTAACTCCAGTTGTTACTAAAGAGATAAACAAAAGACATTACAACTACGTGCTTAAAAGCGAGGTTAGCATGGCTAGAGTGCTAAAGGTGATGATGATTGAGATCATGAAATTTCTTGGGATATTGCTCGTTTGCCTGCCACTTTTATTTGTGCCGTTTGTAAATTTCTTCATCATCAATGTGCCGTTCTTTTATATCTACTATAAACTTTTACTAATAGACGTTGGCTCAAACACTCTTGATAGCGAGAAATTTGAGCTTGCTCTGCTTGAAGGTGGCGGGATAAAATTTGTAGCTTTTACATTTTTGTTTTATCTAATATCGCTTGTGCCGCTTGTTGGGTTGTTTTTTCAGCTTTATTTTGTGATAGTCTTGTCGCACCTCTTTTTTGAGAAAGAAACACTTATAAAAATTTAGAGCCAAAAAGCTCTAAATTTAAGCGTAGTAAGATACTTTTTTGCTCTCGTCAAGTAAGGTATCAAATAGCCTTTTTGTCGCACTTAGTAGATTTTTGTTCGCATTATTTTTAGCTAAAAGTTCGTCAAACATCTTTAGCATATTGTCATTTATGAAATTTTTGTGATTTAGGTCTTTTGCATCAGGCAGCATCTGCTTGATCTTGTTTGAAAGATCGCTTATGCTTTGGCTGCTACCCGCGATCTTGTCGCCCTCTTTGACGTTTTTCATAAATTCATCAACTTGTGGGCGAATTTGCTTCATCGCCTCTTCGATCTCTTTCATATCTTGCTCGTCTATGCCGTTTCCTTTATATAAAAACTCATAGCCGTATTCGTGAGTTAGAGTTAGACTTCTTTGGCTAGAAGTGCCATTTTTCTGGCTTGAAAACTCCAAACTTTTGTTGTCATACATCGAAAAGCTTATCTCATCGCCTGAGCTAGTTTTCATCGAAAAGCTCATGTTGTTATAGCTTCCTTGAGAGTAAAAATTTGTTTGCATTTTTAAATCCTTTTGAGGCTAAATCGGCAAAATTTTAATTTCATAAAGCAAAATTTTGTAAAATGCGTCAAAAAAGGACGGGCGATGTGTTGTTTTGGGACTAGGATCTTTTTGCTTATGCTTATCACTGTTTTAAGCTTTGGCTTTGCTAGGCTCTACCCAGTTTTACCAGTCGTTGGCTATTATTTGATACTTGCAAATTTGCTTGCTATTTTGATGTTTTCACTATTTTTTAAAGGGTTTTTGCCAAGCTTTGTAAAGGTTAATGCGATCCACTATTTTTCGTTAATCGGCGGCTTTTTGGGAGCGCTTTTAACTATGCTTGTTTTTAAAAAAGTTGCAAAAGATAAATTTACTCTAATAGAGCTTATTATTTTTACGCTTTGGGTATTGATAATCGCTGTAGTCATCTTTAAATTTCAAACCATTCTTGACATTTTTAGGGGAATTTAGATGGATGAGAGGATAGTAAAATTTCTAAAAAAGATGCATCTTGCAAGTGTCTGCGCCATTGATGATGAGGGTCAGCCTTACGCTTTTAGCGCATTTTACGCCTTTGATGAGCTAAATTTTAGCCTTTTGTTAGCTAGCTCTGATGAGAGCTCACATATCAAATTTTTAAAAAACTCAAAGCTTGTTGCTGGTACAGTCGCTCTTGATACAAAGATCGTTGGCAAGATAGAGGGCGTACAGTTTCAAGGAGTGATGAGCGAGGCTAGCGCAAGTGAGCGAGAAATTTACTTTAAAAGATTTTTTTATGCAAAAGCAATGGATCCAAAAATTTGGTGCATAAGCCTTGAAAAACTAAAATTTACAAGTAATGTTCTTGGTTTCGGCAAAAAGATAAAGTGGGAAAGAAACGATAAAATTTAGACGTTAAGCTTATATAAGCTACAATCGTTGAAAAATTAGAAAAAAATAAGGAGAATCTATGAAATTTAGCGGAAAAAACGTGCTAATAACAGGCGCAAGTAGAGGTATCGGCGCACAGATCGCAAAAACGCTTGCAAATATGGGCTTAAAAGTGTGGATAAACTACCGCTCAAAGCCTGAGATAGCAGACGCTTTGCAGGCTGAGATCGAGCAAAATGGCGGCAAGGCTGCAGTGATAAAATTTGACGCAACAGACGAAGATGAGTTTATAAAAGGTATAAATTTGATAGTTGATAGCGACGGCGAGCTAAGCTATCTCGTAAATAACGCCGGCATCACAAATGATAAGCTAGCACTTCGCATGAAAACTAGCGAATTTACAGATGTGATAAATGCAAATTTAACTTCAGCTTTCATAGGATGTAGAGAGGCTTTGAAAGTGATGAGCAAAAAGCGCTTTGGAGCGGTCGTAAACGTCGCATCTATCGTTGGTGAGATGGGAAATGCAGGACAGGTAAACTATTCAGCCAGCAAGGGCGGACTGATCGCTATGAGTAAGAGCTTTGCAAAAGAGGGTGCAAGCAGAAATATACGCTTTAATAGCGTAACTCCGGGCTTTATCGAGACTGATATGACGCATGGACTAAGTGATGAGGTGAAAAAAACTTATAGCGATAATATCCCGTTAAAACGTTTCGGCAGTGCTAGTGAAGTAGCTGAGGTAGTAGCATTTTTACTAAGTGATCATGCAAGCTACGTAACTGGTGAGACGCTTAAAATAAATGGCGGACTTTATATGTAGGTAAATTTCAGACAAGTTTTGAAATTTAAAATAAATAAAAGCGTAAATATTATAAGATAACAGACATTTTTTATAAGGAGACCTTAAAATGGCAGTATTTGAAGACGTAAGAGACGTAGTTGTAGAGCAACTAAGTGTAGATCCACAAGCAGTAAAATTAGAGTCTAAAATCATTGAGGATTTAGGCGCTGATTCACTTGACGTTGTAGAGCTAGTTATGGCTTTAGAAGAGAAATTTGAAGTAGAAATTCCTGATAGCGAAGCAGAGAAATTAATAAGCATTCAAGACGTTGTAAATTATATAGAAAAACTAGGCAAATAATTTAAATTTGCACAGTTTGATTTAAGGAGATGTATTGAAACGAGTCGTTGTAACTGGTATAGGCATGATAAACGCACTTGGTCTTGACAAAGAGAGCTCTTTTAAGGCTATTTGCGAGGGTAAAACAGGTGTGAAAGAGATCACAAGCTTTGATGTAAGTGACTTTCCTGTTAAAATTGCTGCCGAAATAACTGATTTTGATCCAAATAGCATTTTAGACGGCAAAGAGGTAAAAAAAGTAGATCGTTTCATACAGCTTGGCATAAAAGCATCTAATGAAGCTATGGCTGATGCAAATTTTAAAGAGTTTGATACTCATAAATTTGGCGTTAGTTCAGCAGCTGGTATAGGCGGTTTGCCAAATATTGAGAAAAACTCGATTACATATTTTGAAAAAGGTGTAAAGAGAATTTCACCATTTTTCATTCCATCTGCACTTGTAAATATGCTAGGTGGTATAGTTTCTATAAATCACGGACTTAAGGGTCCAAATTTGTCTAGTGTAACAGCATGTGCAGCAAGCACTCATGCGATATCGCAAGCTGTAAAATGCATTATGATTGGTCAAGCTACAAATATGCTAGTTATCGGCGCTGAGTCTACTATTTGTGGTGTAGGTATAGGCGGCTTTGCAGCAATGAAAGCTCTCTCAACTAGAAATGATGAGCCAAGTAAGGCATCAAGGCCATTTGACGCAAATCGTGATGGTTTTGTAATGGGTGAAGGAGCCGGTGCGCTTGTACTTGAAGAGTATGAGTCAGCTATTGCAAGAGGTGCTAAAATTTATGCTGAAGTAGTTGGATTTGGCGAGAGTGGAGATGCTCATCATATCACGTCACCAACACTTGAAGGTCCATTAAGTGCGATGAAACAAGCACTTGATATGGCAAAAGGTGTAAAGATAGATTATGTCAATGCACATGGTACTTCAACACCTGTAAATGACAAGAATGAAACTGCGGCGTTAAAAGCAGTTTTTGGTGACAAATGTCCACCAGTTAGCTCAACAAAAGGTCAAACTGGACACTGCCTAGGTGGTGCTGGTGCGATCGAGGCTGTTATATCTATAATGGCAATGAGAGACGGCATTATCCCTCCAACAATAAACTACGAAACTCCTGATCCAGAGTGTGATCTAGACTATGTTCCAAATAAAGCTAGAAAAGCTGATATAAAGGCTGTTATGAGCAATTCGTTTGGCTTTGGCGGCACGAATGGCGTCGTGATATTTAAAAAGTTGGATTAAGATGTCAAATTATTTAGATTTTGAAAAAAGCATAAAGCAAATTGATGAAGATATAGCAAATGCTAAGATCAGAGGCGATGAACATGCTGTTGAAATTTTAAATAAGAATTTATCTAAAGAGATATCAAAAATATATAAAAATTTAAACGAATATCAACGTTTGCAACTTGCTCGTCATCCAGATAGACCATATTCTATTGATTATATTAATGCGTTTTTGATTGATGGATATGAGATTCATGGAGATAGAGCATTTAGAGATGATCCAGCGATAGTTTGCTACATCGGCTATATCGGAGGCAAAAAGACTGTCGTTATAGGCGAGCAAAAAGGCCGTGGCACTAAAAACAAATTAAGAAGAAATTTTGGTATGCCTCATCCTGAGGGTTATCGCAAAGCTCTTAGAGTTGCAAAAATGGCTGAGAAATTTAATCTACCCATTTTATTTCTCATAGATACTCCAGGCGCATATCCAGGTGTTGGAGCTGAAGAGCGAGGACAAAGTGAAGCTATAGCTAGAAATTTATTTGAGTTTGCAAATTTAAAAACTCCAATAATTGCTGTTGTTATCGGCGAAGGTGGAAGTGGCGGTGCTTTAGCTATTGGTGTGGCTGATAGACTTGCCATGATGAAAAATTCTGTGTTTTCGGTTATTTCGCCAGAAGGCTGTGCGGCAATACTTTGGAATGATCCAGCTAAACAAGAACAAGCTACAAAATCTATGAAAATAACAGCTGATGATTTAAAAAGTCTATCACTGATTGATGCTGTTATAGACGAGCCGATAAATGGAGCCCATAGAGATAAAGATGGTGCTGCAAAAGCACTTGCAAATTATTTTATTTCAGAGCTAGCTGAGCTTGAAAAGCTTGATGTAAATGATCTTGTAGCAAAAAGAATAGAAAAAATTCTCTCTATCGGAGCATTTGAAGAATAAATTTATAGTCACAACAATTTTATAAGAATGCTTATTAAATTTGTTTGTGGCATCATCTACCAAAATACTAAAACAATTTAAAAATCAATATAAATTTAATCGCTTTAACAGCCATAATTTTTATACTAGCTTTTATATCTTTAAGATTTAAAAACTAAAATTGTTAATGTCAAATCTACATAAAGAGTATTAATGAATAAATTTCAAGAAAAATATATCACTCTTTCAAAAGAATATTATAAAAATAATGGCAATGCTTCTAGCATTGAGGCACTCTATCAGTTTAAAGAAGAGTTGGAAAATTGTGATGACATTTGCGCAAAGTATGTTTTAGTCGATGTTTATCAGCTTTTATCTATGAGAAAGAGTGCTTACGACTTACTTTTAAAAATACATGACAAAGGTGATAAAAAACAGCTAAAGGCACTTGGCCATCTAGTGCAATTCATTGACGAAAATGATAAATGGGCGCTGCCTCGCCCAAAAAGTAGAGGTCAAATTTTAGCTCAAAAAGACAAAGCTATCACGCTGCCAAAATTTATCTACCATCCTAACCCTTTAAAAACTGGCGCATTTAAAGATGATATGAGCATCTTGTGTGAGTGTTGTGGCAAAGATACTGAAGTTTATTATAGCGGTAGCATTTATTGCGAGCAAGATATTTCGTATCTTTGTCCTACTTGTATTTCTAGTGGTAAGGCTGCTAAGAAATTTGACGCAACATTTGTGCAAGATGCTGACAAACTAACTACAAGTGATGCTAAAAAGGATGACGAACTCTTTAGAAGAACCCCGGGCTACGAGAGCTGGCAGGGCGAGCATTGGATAGCTTGTTGTGATGATTATTGCGAATTTTTAGGTGATGTTGGAACAAAAGAGCTTGAAGAAATGGGTATAGCAGACGAGATCTTTGAGGACTATGCAAAAAGAGCCGAATATGACGATAAAATGCTACGCGAATATCTTGTTAAAGCTGGCGATATTGCTGGATATTTGTTTCGTTGTTTGCATTGTAAGAAGTATCATATATACGTTGATGCTTGTTAAAGAGGAAAATATGGATATTGCAAAAATTTCTAAAGGTTGTAAAGAGCGTGGGCTGGATGAACTTTTTAAACTTTTATCGCCACTAGCAAGAAATGCCATAAGGATAGATGTGCAAGCTAAAAATGACAATGATATCGCTGTTGGAGCGTCTAAATTTGGCGGCTCACCAGATCTGCCAGATGGTTTATCGTGGCCTTCAAATGAAAATGGCGCTTTGAGTTTTGTGGCACAGATAAATTTTGCTGAAGCTAGCAAATTTGACATTGACTCACTACTGCCAAAAAGCGGAATGCTCTATCTCTTTTATGATAGAAATTTGCGTGTTTGGGGCTATGATCCTACCGATAAAAACGGCTTTGCAGTGATCTTTTCTGATGTAAATCATGGGCCACTTTCTCGCAGGAGAGCGGAGAGTTTAGAGGGAGAAAATTCTACATTTAATGCGCGCTTGCTTAGCTTTGAAAATGAGATAAATTTGCCAAATTTACAAAGCTCGATTGTACCATTTAGTAAAATTAGTGAGGCTGAGTGGGAGGCCTATCATGAGGTTATTGAGCCAAGCTGGCAGGCTAAAGAAAATAAGCTCCTTGGGCACTCCGATAATGTCCAAGATGGTATGGAGCTAGAGTGTGAGCTAGTTACAAATGGGCTTAGCTGTGGTGATGGTAGCGCTTATCACCACCCAAGAATAGCGGAATTTGAGAAAAATTCTGCCCAGTGGCAACTACTTTTACAGATAGATAGTGATGATGAGGGCGATATGGACTGGGACGGAGAGGGCAGAATTTATCTGTGGATAAAGAGGGATGATCTGGTAGCACGCGATTTTAGCAAGACGTGGCTAGTTTTGCAGACAAGCTAAGGCTGTCGAATTTATAAAAGATAAAAATTAGAATTTATAGGGAAATTTTATACTAGGGTTACACAATAAATTTTTACTAACATTTTTAGTGCGATTGCCAAAATTTCACTGCAATTTCTACCACTAACTACTTAAATATATAAAATAATCAAAGATGGTAATGCCCAAATTTAGGCAAAATTTAGTAAAATCCTTAAAAAATTTAAAGGCAAAATATGTTTAATGGCTTGATTCGTGAGATCGCACAGGTTGTTAGTTATTCACAAAATATTTTAAGGCTAAAGGCAAATTTTCGTCCAAATTTAGGCGATAGCATTGCTGTAAATGGTGCTTGCCTGAGTGTAATAAAACTGCATGAAGATGGCTTTAGTGTGGAGCTAAGTGCAGAGAGTAGGGCAAATATCGCGGTTGAAAATTTAAAAGAAAGAGTGCATATCGAGCCAGCGATGAGGCTAGGAGACCGAGTAGATGGGCATTTAATGCAAGGACATATCGATTTTATCGGTAAAATTTCAAATATCAAAAAGAATGAGAATGGGGTTGATTTTTACATCGACTTGCCACGCGAGGCTATGAGCTTGATGTCAAATAAAGGCTCGGTGGGCGTCGAGGGAGTGAGCCTAACCATAAATGAAATTTTGCCAAATGGCATAAGGCTAACGATCATACCGATTACATTTAGAGATAGCCTTTTTGGTACTTTTAAGGTTGGCAGGCGCGTAAATATCGAAAGTGATCTTTTGGCTCGCTACGTAGCTAGGCAGCTTTTTTGCAAACAAGATAGTGGCCTTAGCTGGGACGATGTTGAGCGAATTTCTAGCCTTTACTAGGTGGATAAAATGCGTGAAAATTTAGAGATAGTTTTTGATAGAAATGGCTTTATTGCTGGCTTTACTAACAGGTTTGGCGGTGTGAGTGAGGGTGCTTTTGAGAGCTTAAATTTAGCAGATCATGTTGGCGATGATCCACTAAAGGTCGCACAAAATCGTGAAATTTTAGCAACGGCGCTTGGCATTATGCCTGTTAATTTAAAATTTATGAGCCAGATCCACTCAAATAAAGTGGAAATTTTGCAAGGTTTTAACGATGATCTACCTCCGTGTGATGGTGTGATAACATCATTAAAAGGCGTGGCGCTTTGCGTCTTAGTCGCTGACTGTGCGCCTGTTTTGATAATAGATGAACATCTTGGCGTAGTCGCAGCTGTGCATGCGGGACGCGCAGGCGTTACTAGTAAAATTTGCACAAATGCGGTAGGGCTGATGACGAGTGAGTTTGGTTGCTGTGCTAATAATTTACGCGTATTTATAGGCGCAAATATCAAAGTGCAAAACTACGAAGTAGGCAAGCTAGATCTTGGTGAATTTAACCGATATAAAAATGATGGAAAATTTGATATAAACGCAGCTTTATTAGACGAATTTGCTAAGCTCGGGGTAGAGCAAATATCGCTAGATCCTCGTTGCACTTTTGAGAGAGATGAATTATTCTCATACCGCAAACAGAGTATGACTGGGCGGTTTTGTGGATTTGTGATGAATAGAGCTACATCGGTAAACAGTAAAAGATAAACGCAGATTTTTAGTTTCATTACTTGCCTATTAAAATTTGTCAGCTAGGTTGTATTGAATGCTTTGATATTTAATTTGATCTAAAAAATGGCTAAATATAATAATTTTTAGCTACAATTTGACATCAACTCTCAAAAAGAACAACAAGGAAAATCATGCAAATAGGTAAAATTTTGACCGCCATTATGTTAACAGGAGCCTTTTATATGGTGCAAGCACACATGTTTTGGGTAGATGGAGCTAATGATGAAAAGCTAGGAAAATTTATCGCAAACATGGGTTATAGCGACGATTTTCCAAAGCTAGAGCCTATTATGGCCGAACGCGTCCATCTTTTTGCGCCAATTACTATAATAAGTAAAGATGGTAACAAAAAGAAGCTTATACAAAGTGGTGAGAACTACCGCTACGAGGGCGAAAGATTAGACAAAGGCACATATATCTTACTAGCACAGCAAAATCCTATGTATTCGCTTAAAAAACGTAGTGATGGCAAGTGGCTAATAGACAAAACTAAGCTTGATCTAAAGGATCTAAGCGATATACAGATTTGCCGGCTGATGACGATAACATCTAAAAGAGTCTTAAATTTAGGTGAAATAGATGGCTTCGTAACTAAACCTGTTGGAGTTAAAATCGAGATCGTACCGCTACAAAACCCAGTGGAATTTAGAGTGGATAAGCCTTTTAAATTGCAGGTTTTTGCTGATGGAAAGCCGCTAGAGCGAGCCAAACTAACTGGTACTTTTGTTGGATTTTTAGACCATAAGCATGCGTTTTACGGTATGACTGATGAGCAAGGCATCACTGAAGTGTTAGCTCTAAGACCAGGATTTTGGGTATTTGAGGTGATTTATGAAAGACCTTATCCAGATGCTACGAAGTGTGACAAAGAGACGTTAAAAACGACACTTAGTTTTGAGATAAAAGAATAAAAGTTTGATATAAATTTGAGTCCGAATTTATTATAAATTTTTTATAATCGCTTTGTAATTTTGAAAGTAGAGAAAGAATGCCTTACGAAAACTTTAAATCAAAAAATCCTCTTGTGCTAAAAATCACTACAAACGCAAGAAAATTTGGCGTAGAAACACTACAAAACGAGGAGTTTGTAAGCATTCTTTTAAATGTTAAGAAGCTTGAAATTTCATCCGAACAAAGGCAAGCAATGGCAGAAATTTTTGCTAAGTTAATAAAAATCGAAGAAGACTCACAATTAAGTAAATAAACTTTAGTTTAAATTCATATTATTTTAAGTATAATCCCCCTTTACTTCACACACGACAATCCTAAATTTGGTTGTGCGAAAGCATTAATGGTCGTGGAGGATAAAACTAAATTCAAGGCAAAATGCCTAAAACAAGGAGAAACTCATGGTAACTATGAGAGATTTATTAGAGTGTGGCGTACATTTTGGTCACCAAACACGCCGCTGGAATCCAAAGATGAAAAAATTTATCTTTGGCGAGAGAAAAGGTATCTATATTATAGATCTACAAAAAACTATCCGCTACTTCCGCTACACTTACAACATCGTTCGTGATGCAGCTGCTGAAGGTAAGTCAGTGCTATTTGTTGGTACTAAAAAACAAGCTATCGATGCTATAAAAGAGTACGCTGAAAAATGTGGAATGCCTTATGTAAATCACCGCTGGCTAGGTGGTATGATGACAAACTTTGGTACTATCCGCCAGTCTATCCGCAAACTAGAAGTTATCGAAACTATGGAAGAAGATGGTTCGATAAATTTGTTAACTAAAAAAGAGGCTTTAATGCTTCGCCGCAAAAAAGAGAAGCTTATCGCAACTCTTGGCGGTATCCGCAATATGAAAAGCCTACCTGATATGATATTTGTTGTTGATACAGTTAAAGAAAAGATCGCTGTTCAAGAGGCTAACCGTTTAAAAATTCCAGTTGTAGCACCTATTGATACAAACTGCGATCCTGACGTTGTCGACTATCCGATCCCAGGAAACGACGATGCGATCCGTTCTGTTCAGCTTTTCTGCCAAGAGATGGCTGAAGCTATCAACGAAGGTAAATCACTTCTTGAGCAAGATGGTGGCGAGCAAGCTGCTGGCGAAGAAGTAAGCCAAGATGAGAAAGACGCAGTTGTAGCTGAGGCTATGAGCGAAGAAGACTTTGGCGAGGACGAAGAATAATGGAAATAACTGCACAAATGGTAAAAGAGCTCCGCGAATCAACCGGAGCTGGCATGATGGACTGCAAAAAAGCACTTGGCGAAGCAAATGGTGATATGGAAAAAGCTGTTGATATCCTTCGTGAAAAGGGCCTAGGCCAAGCTGCTAAAAAGGCTGACCGCCTTGCAAGCGAGGGCTTAGTAAGTGTTGAAGTTTGCTCAAAATGCAAAAAAGCAACTATTAGCGAGATCAACTCTGAAACTGACTTCGTTGCTAGAAATCCACAGTTTCAAGCACTTGCAAAAGATGCAACAGCTCACATCCAATCAAGCGGCATAACAACAGTTGAAGAGCTAAACGCAAGCACTTTAAATGGTGCTAAATTTGAAGATTACTTTAAAACTCAGATCGCAACTATCGGCGAAAACCTTGTAGTTCGCCGATTTGAGACTATTAGCGCTGATGATAAGGGCGTGGTAAATGGTTATGTTCATTCAAATGGCCGTGTTGGTGTGCTTATTGGTGCAGCTTGCGAAAGCGCAGAAGTTGCAAATAAAGCAGCTGAATTTATAAGAAATTTATGTATGCACGCAGCTGCTATGAAGCCAAGCGTTATAAGCTACAAAGACCTTGATAAAGATTTTGTTGAGAAAGAATTTATCGCACTTCGTGCTGAGCTCGAAAAAGACAATGAAGAGCTAAAACGCCTAGGCAAACCACTTCACCACATTCCTGAGTATGCTAGTCGCTGCCAAATAGGCGAGGCAGAGCTTGCAAAAGCCACAAAAGCGATAGAAGAAGGGCTAAAAGCTGAGGGCAAACCTGAGAAAATTTGGGACAAGATCATCCCTGGTAAGATCGAGAGATTTTACGCTGATAACACAGTGCTTGATCAACGCCTTACACTTTTAGGTCAGTTTTATGTAATGGACGATAAAAAGACTATCGAACAAGTTATCGAAGATAAAAGCAAAGAGCTTGGCGGCAAGATCGAGATCGTAAAATACGTTCGTTTCGAGCTTGGCGAAGGCTTAGAGAAAAAAGTAGATGACTTTGCTGCAGAAGTTGCTGCTCAAATAGGCTAATGGAAATTTTAAGAGCGTCTAATCTAGGCTTTGCGTATGATTATACGCTCTTTAACAATATAAATTTAACTCTCAATCAAAAACAAAGCATCGCGATAACCGGCGTTAGCGGTTGTGGCAAATCAACACTTTTACACATACTTTCAACACTTTTAAAACCAAATTTTGGTGAGGTCATCTATCAAGATAGATCGATCTATGAGCTTTCACAAAACGAGCTTTTGGCTATTAGAAGGCTTAATTTTGGCATCATTTTCCAGTCACACTATCTTTTTAAAGGATTTAGTGCTTATGAAAATATTGAGCTTGCAAGCATCTTGTCTGATGAAAAAATAGAAAAAAAAGAGCTTGAAGCGCTTAAAATTTTAAATGTGATAAATCAAAAAGTTGGCGAGCTAAGCGGTGGTCAGCAGCAACGTGTTAGTATCGCTAGAGTGCTTACCAAAAAGCCAAAGATCATCTTTGCAGACGAGCCAACGGGCAACCTTGATAAGCAAACAGCAAATGAAGTGATGCAAGTTTTATTTGACTATATAAATGAAAATAACGCTGCCCTTGTTCTAGTAACTCATGACAACGAACTAGCAGCTAAATGTGACAACTCATACAAGCTTGAGAACAAAGAGCTTATACGAATTTATTAAATTTTAAAGATCAAAATTTACTATTTTATCTTTTAGTATGTTTGTAAATTTAGTCAATTTATAATACAAATTTTTATTAAAAAGCTTTATGTAAGAAGTAGAAACAGGCAAACTTAAATCGCTTGCCTGATGAATAGAAAGTT
Organism: Campylobacter concisus; assembly: GCF_001891085.1. Classification (NCBI taxonomy): domain Bacteria; kingdom Pseudomonadati; phylum Campylobacterota; class Epsilonproteobacteria; order Campylobacterales; family Campylobacteraceae; genus Campylobacter; species Campylobacter concisus. Next base: position 133,405 of record NZ_JXUP01000004.1, on the reverse strand, counting down.
TAGACTTTCAGCCATACCGCCAGCTGTTTTTTGAGCATCTTTATCGACTTTTTGTTTTAAAAATTTCTCTTCCTCTTTTGTAGGTTTATATTCATCTTTGAAGAATTTTTCTTAGCATAGATTTTTTACTCTAGTACCTTTTTCTCATAAATTTTATATGTTAGCTTTTAGTATTCAAGGTAATTTCTAAAGTCAGCGCTATATCCTGCATCCATAGTTACAGCTTACATATTTTAGCTCTTTATCACTGCTAAGAAGTTTTTTAGTGAGCATGTATCTTTTGAGCTTGTGCTGATATTTTATTGCTATCTATCACATTTGTATGGCAGCTAGTGTAGCCATTATCAAATACGAAATACTAGCGGTTTTTAAGATTCTTATGCCAATCAATCGCATTGGGAACACCAAAGAAAAATTTCTTTGAATTTTTCATGGTCCATATCTATTGAGGAATTTCTTACTCGTGGCACTTAGAGCAGTATAAAGTCGGATCATTTGTGAACTGAGTTATGAGGATTTGCTTTTGGAGTATCCATGAATTTCAGTCTATCAGCTAAGAGCTTTTTACTCTTATGGTAGGATAAACATTCATTATTACCGATTGCTTTAAATTTACTAGGACTCATCACCTTGATTTTGATGGCAAACAATACAATCAAAGCTAGATGTTTGTGATGAGGCTTTAGCTTATGCTTGGCTTTTAGTTCGTCAGAAACTACTATCTTTGTAATATTTAGACACTCTTTGGATAAGTACCAATCTATTAAGATAAATTAATATAAAAAGTGTGTCAGTGACTACCAATGCATTATTCTAAAAGAATTTATAAGAGAATAGTTGGACTTTATATCACTAGAGAAATTTTTGTACTTTATGATGAGGCAGCAGGACTTTAAATTTCCTCTTTGATTTTTTTGTAAAGTTCTAAAATCTCATCTTTTTTTAATAATAAAACTATTTTTATTTGCTATTAGATAAGCTGAGCTTTGCATGATATCACCAGCGATCTTTAGCCCATTTTGTTTCATGGTTGAGCCAGTTTCGACTACATCAACTATCGCATCGCTTAAGCCAACTAATGGTGCAAGTTCGATCGAGCCATAAAGCTTGATGATCTTTACAGCTACGGCTTGTTTCGTAAAATAATTTCTTGTTATATTTGGCATTTTTGTGGCTATTTTTAGCTCTGGCTGGTTTAGATCTAGTTCAGAGTCGTTTTTTATGCCAATACAAACTTTGCACTGTCCGATTTTTAAATCCAGTAGCCTTACAACATTTGGCTTGTGCTCTTCAAGTACGTCAAGCCCCACTACACCGATATCAGCTGCACCTTCAGTGACGTAAGTTGGGATATCTTGGTTGCGAACCATTAAAAATCTAAAATTTCCTTCTTCAAGGATTAATTTTCTATCTTCAAATAAAAAACTTGAGCCAAAAATTTTTCTAAAAATTTCTAGTGTTGCCTCGGCTATTCTTCCCTTTGGTAGTGCTACTGTTATCATATTATCATATCTTTCTTTTCGGTTATTAGCTTTTGCATGGCACGAAAAACTAGCATCTTGTCGCAAATAGCATTTTTAAAAAATTTGGACAAAAAATCGCCATCCCCACCAGTAAAATAGACTTTTTTGTCACCGGCTAGTTTATCTAGTAGAGTTATTATTGGTTTAATAATGCCATAACTTACAGCATCAGCTGTTTTTTGTGGTAGAGCATCTATGTCAATTTGTGAATTTATAGTGATATCAAGTCGTGGCGAGATACTTTTGTAGGCATTTAGCATACTTGAAATGCCTGGCAAGATATATCCTCCAAGATGGATAGAATTTGCCATAATGTCAACCGTTATCGCACTTCCAGCATCGACAATTACACCATTATTTATAGAGTAGCATGCAGCGATTCTATCTATGCCTAGACCCTGATATATTGTATCAATAGTAAAGAATGGTTCTAAATTTACAAACATTTTATTATCTTTTAAAAGATTTAAAATTTCATCATTTACGGATATAAAATATACTTTTTTTTCTGGTTTATAGCTTTTAAACTCAGAAATTTTCATACGTGAGATTTTGCCATCTTCTAAAAATGTAGCGTTAGTATTGCCTATATTACACAAAATCATAACATCGCCAATTATTATCTTGTAGTTCTTTTAAGGCCTTAGAACAAATGCCAGAGCTGTAAAATATAGTTTTTTTTCTTAGATTTGTTTGGAATTTCATCTCTATTTTTTTAGAAATTTCTTCAAGCTCCAAAGCCTCTTTACGTAGCAATCTACTTTTTGCTTTTCTTAAAAAGACAAGATTGTAAAAGCTCTTATTGTCCACTCCCCAAAAGATATCAAGCGTCTTTTTTGTGCTAAATTCACTTGTATTAAGTGCTTTGATATCTTTTAAAAGAATTTTTCTGGCTTCAAAAAGCTCCCAAATTTTTTGGTTCATTGCCCTAAATTAACAAGCTCATTATCATAATAAAAGGCACCATTGCCCATAAAGCTTTTATCTTTTATCTCATCGCTAAACTCATAAATTTCAGCTCCACTGAGGTCTAAATTTGTCTTTATAACGTAGCCTGTTTTTTCGATTATGTAGAGCTTATTATTGATAATAGTAGCTGCTGAGAAGATGGCAAATTTGAAATTTACTTTATTTTGCTCTTTTAGCATAAGATTTGTTCTTACGATCGTACCATCTTTTTTGAAGATATAAATTTCATCGTTATTAACTAGTACATCTTTGATCTCACCGTCATAATAAACCGTTTGACTTGGGTTAATGACGATTAGTTTTTTCGCTGTTGCCGCTATTAGGTTATCACCCTCAACGCCTAAAAATATGATGTTATTAAAGAAATTTTCAGAGCTTACGACCACGTCACGTAAAATTCTACCAGTCTCTTTTTGTACTATGTAAATTTTGCCATCTAATGCCGGATAAACGATAAGCGAGCTCATAAAAAATGGTGCTACGACCCTTGAATCAACTGCTGCTATATTAGACGAGCTATATTCCATTATTGTTGTTGCGGTATTTATGTCTATTAGATAGATGTGGTTTGCCGCACTGATAGCTGCTAATAGGTTTTGGTCAAGAGAAGCAGCAACGATTGCTGTTGGAAATTTATTGCTATAAACGCTGCGTCCGTTAGGATCTGTCACATTTAGATCGCCATTTATACTAGCTGAGATGATAAGGCCGTTGTTTTCATTTAAGAAATTAAAATTTTCAGGCAACTTGATGTTTGTATTTAGACCATTTTTGGTGATGATATTGCCGTTGTCAAGAGTGGCACCATTTGCATTTGTTGATTTGATATAAGATGGCATATCTTTTGACAAAGAAATTTTGCCAGAGGTTTGAGCTGGCTCAAAATATTGTCTTTTTGTGCCACATCCGCTTAAAACTAAAGCCAAGGCAAAAGCCAAGAAAAGAGTAATTTTTTTCATTATTTTATTCCCTGATAGTGTTTTAAATTTTTAACTAAAGTTTGAAGTTGAGAGTCGAGTGAAATTTTATTAAACTCATCATTTGCTTCTTTGATTTTGTTTTGTTTTAAAAGCTCAAAACCTTTTAAGAGCGTGCTATATTCGCTTAAAATTTGAGTGTTTGCATTACCATTTTGTGAAAGAATGATATCTTTTACTATAGGATTTACTTTTAAATTTGCAAGCTCACTAATGCCATTTGTCTCATTTTTATCAAGCTTTTGCTGAAGTGAAAAAAGTGCATATAAATTTGGTTCTTTTTCTTTTAAAATGCTTAAGGCATTTGCATCGCTTGGATTTAAAATGAGCTTTGAGTAAGCCAAATTTGCATCTTCAATTCTATTATCATTTATTATTTTGTTCGAATAAAATCCAATAATTGCAATGACGGCAACAATAATGGCAATTATCATAAATTTTTTATACTTTCTAAAGAAACGCTCACCTTTGATCATGCTTTCTAAAAACTGTTCTTGAGCACCAATCTCTTGTTTTATCTGTGTTAGATCTTCTTTTATAGCCAACGCTTTTCCTTTATTTTTAAAAAATTTTAATTCGCAGATTTTAACATAATTAAATTAAAACTATCCCAAAATTAAAGCTTGAATGTGATATAATGGCTCAAAATTAATTAATAAGGTTACTTATATAATGCAAATAGATGATACTCTTTTAAATAAATTAGAAAAACTTTCTGCCTTACAAATCAGTGATGAAAAAAGAGAAGAAGTAAAAAAACAACTAAGTGAGATTGTATCTTTTGTTGATATTTTAAACGAACTTGATCTAAGCAGCGATGAAGCTGTAGTTAGCTCTATAAAAGGTGGCACACCTTTAAGAGAAGATGAGCCAAGACCAAGCGATGTGATTGATACGATCTTGAAATACGCTCCTTCGCGTGAAGGGCATTTTTTTGCTGTACCAAAAATAATAGAATAATGGTAAAAATATGGATCTAATCGAACAGCTTCAGGCAAAGAATTTAAGTGTAAAAATACCAGAAGATAATAGCCTTAATAATCTTGCTGGCGATATAAAAACACTTTTAAAAACTGTTGTGAGTGATAAGGCAAGCGATCTTCACCTTGTTTCAAGATCCGAGCCGCAAATAAGAGTAGACGGTGCTTTAAAGCCCGTTGATTTTGGCGTATTAAATGGCAAGGATATAGAGAATTTATGTTTTTCTTTGATTACTGATGAACAAAAAAGTGAGCTTGAGAATAATAAAGAGCTTGACTTTGCGATTGAGCTTCCAGATATTGGTCGCTTTCGTGGCAACTATTACTATACCATGAACGGTGATTTGGCTGCTGCTTTTCGTATAATCCCAATCAATATCCCATCTCTTGATGAGTTAAACGCCCCACAAATTTTTAAACAAATTATTAAGCGTGAAAAAGGCCTTATTTTGGTTACTGGACCGACAGGAAGTGGTAAATCAACAACTCTTGCAGCCATGCTTAATGAGATAAATTTGAATTATAGAAAGCATATTATTACAATTGAGGATCCAGTCGAGTTTGTGCATAATAATAAAAAAGCTCTATTTTCTCATAGAAATATTGGCACTGACGCAACTTCTTACTCAAGGGCTCTAAAATCTGCGGTTCGTGAAGACCCAGATATCATACTTGTGGGCGAGATGAGAGATAGAGAAACGATTTCAACGGCTATTACGGCGGCTGAGACTGGACACTTAGTCTTTGGTACGCTTCACACAAATTCAGCCATTCAAACTATAAATAGGATCGTTGATAGTTTCGATGGAAGTGAGCAATTGCAAGTAAGAAATATGCTTAGTGTTTCGTTAACTGCTGTCGTTTCACAAAGTCTAATCCCAAAGATAGGCGGTGGAAGGTGCGCGGTGCATGAAATTTTAATAAACAATATGGCTATCTCAAACTTGATACGTGAAAACAAAATACATCAAATTTACTCTCAGATGCAGCTAAATCAACAACAAACTGGTATGAGTACGCAAACCCAGGCTTTGATGAAAGTACTAAAAGAGGGTAAGATTACAAAAGAAAATGCGCTAGCTTATTCAACTAGTCAGCAAGAACTTCAAAATTTAATAGGAACTGTATAATGGATTTAGTAACGTGGTTTGATATTATTATTATCGCTCTTGTCTTGATGCTTGGCATAAAAGGCATATTAAATGGACTTATCAAAGAAGCTTTCGGACTTATCGGACTTATCGGTGGCTTAATTATAGCTAGCAGGTTTTCAGATCTATCTGGTGAGTTTATAACTAAAAATATATATAAATTTGAAAATCCTTCATTTTTACAGTTTGTTGCATTTATCTCTCTTTGGCTAGTTTTTTGGCTAGTTTGCTTACTAGTTGGTAAATTTTTATCAAAAATAGTTTCAGTAAGCGGACTTGGTTTTTTGGATAGACTTGGTGGATTTGTTATGGGAAGTGGAAAAATTTTCTTAACATTTTCGGCAGTAGTTGCTGTAATATCTGGCACTTCGCTAAATAATATAATTGCTCCTTATTTTGCGAACAGTAAAGTCTATCCGGTTTTGATAGAAACTGGCAAATGGATAACAAATCTTGATGTGAAAAATATCAAAAGTGAGTTAGATGAGATAGTGGCAAGACCAATGGATACAAATAAAACTGATTCATTTATCTCAATGGATGCAAATGCTAGTGTAAATACCGACTCTAATATCACAAAAGGGGAATAAGATGATAGAAAATTTAGAATATGATGCGTTGCTTGAGAAATTCAAAAGAGTGCTTCGCGACAATGGTTTAAAATACACGAAACAGCGTGAAATTTTACTAAAAACGCTATACAACAATGGCGAACACTTTACTCCAGAAAGACTTTATCTTTTTATAAAAGAAACACACCCTGAGCTAAATATTGGTATCGCAACTGTTTATAGAACACTAAATCTACTTGAAGAATCAGAAATGGTGACATCGATCAGCTTTGGTTCACAAGGTAAAAAATTTGAGCTTGCCACAAAGCCACATCACGACCATATGATATGCAGAAAGTGCGGTCTTATCATAGAATTTGAAGATCCAATGATAGAAAAAAGACAAATCAGTATCGCAAAAGATCATGGCTTTAAACTAACTGGTCATATGATGCAGCTTTATGGAATTTGTGAAAAATGCTCAAAAAATAATATAAAGGGAAAGTAAGGTGATATTTGACAACCAACATGAGATTCAACGACTACAAAGCATAGACGAACTAAGAAATTTAGGCATTAATCCATATCCGCATTTTCTTAGAAGAGATATGAATATCTCTAAATTTAGACTAAAATTTAACTACATTAATGATACAGAAGAGAAAAAGGCCGAAGGTCAGCTAGTAGGTCTTGCAGGTAGAATAAAACTAATTCGTGATGCTGGAAAAGCGGTTTTTGCAAATATCGAAGATGAAGATGGAAATTTACAAATTTACTTTAGCAATAAAACGCTTGATCCAGAGTGGTTTAAAATCGTTAAAAAATACGTAGAGATAGGCGATATCGTCTATGTCAGAGGTTATGCATTTATAACAAGAACTGGCGAATTTTCCATGCATGTAAGCGAGCTTAGCCTTGCTTCAAAGTCGATAAGCCCACTTCCTGAGAAGTATCATGGTCTAGTTGATGTTGAGACAAGATATCGCCAAAGATATCTTGATATGATAATGAATCCTGAAGTTAGAGCTGATTTTAAAAGACGCTCAGTGATTATAAGTACGATTAGAAGATTTTTTGAAGAAAAAGGCTTTTTAGAAGTTGAAACACCGATGCTACACCCAATAGCAGGCGGTGCAAACGCCAAGCCATTTATCACTTTTCATAATGCTCTTGGAGTTGAGAGATATCTAAGGATCGCACCTGAATTATACCTCAAACGCCTTATAGTAGGTGGCTTTGAGGCTGTTTATGAGATGAATAGAAATTTTAGAAACGAAGGTATGGATCTTACTCACAATCCTGAGTTTACAAGTATAGAGTTTTACTGGGCATACCACAACTACCACGATTTAATGGGCATTACAGAGGATCTTTTTAATGTCATTTTAGACAAGCTAGATATGGAAAAAGTTGTAAATTTTGATGGCATGGAAATTGATTTTAGTAAGCCATTTAAGCGAATAAGCTACAAAAAAGCTCTAGTTGAAATTGGCGGACTAGATGAGAGCATAATAAACGACAAAGATAAAATTTTAGCAAAACTAAGAGCTGATGGCCTTGAAGCAAATGAGAAGCTTGATCTTGGTCACTTGCAGGCTGAGCTATTTGATAACTATGTAGAGAGCAAGCTTATACACCCAACATTTGTTATTGATTATCCGATTTCGATCAGTCCACTTTCAAGAAGAAGTGACGCAAACCCTGATGTGGCTGAGAGATTTGAGCTATTTATCGCTGGTCGCGAGCTAGCAAATGGCTTTAATGAGCTAAATGACCCAATCGATCAATACAACCGCTTTAAAGCGCAAATCGATGCTAAAAACGCAGGCGATGACGAGGCACATGAGATGGACGAGGACTATGTAAAAGCCCTAGGATACGGCATGCCACCAGTTGCAGGTGAGGGCATAGGCATCGATAGGCTCGTGATGCTTTTAACGGATAAAAAATCAATACGTGATGTTGTGCTCTTCCCAGCGATGAGACCACTTAAAAATGAGATAAAGGAGAATGAAAAATGAGTTTGCAAAGCTATGATAAGGACATTTACGATCTAGTAAATTTAGAGTTAAAACGCCAATGTGATCACCTTGAGATGATCGCTAGTGAAAATTTTACATATCCAGAAGTTATGGAAGTAATGGGCTCAATCCTAACAAACAAATACGCTGAAGGCTATCCTGGCAAGAGATATTATGGTGGCTGCGAATTTGTAGATGAGATCGAGCAAATAGCGATCGATAGATGTAAAGAGCTTTTTGAATGTGAATTTGCAAACGTTCAACCAAACTCAGGCTCTCAAGCAAATCAAGGCGTTTATGGCGCTTTACTTAATCCAGGCGATAAAATTTTAGGCATGGATCTAAGCCATGGTGGACACTTAACACACGGTGCAAAGGTCAGTAGCTCTGGCAAGATGTATGAGAGCTTTTTCTATGGCGTCGAGCTTGATGGCCGCATAAACTACGATAGAGTCATGGATATCGCAAAGATAGTAAAACCAAAAATGATCGTTTGTGGCGCAAGTGCATACACAAGAGAGATCGAGTTTAAAAAATTTAGAGAGATAGCTGATGCTGTTGGGGCGATACTTTTTGCAGATGTTGCTCACATTGCTGGTCTTGTTGTTGCTGGTGAGCATCAAAGTCCTTTCCCATACTGCGATGTCGTAAGCTCAACTACGCATAAAACCCTAAGAGGCCCAAGAGGCGGTATCATTATGACAAACAACGAAGAGTATGCTAAGAAGATAAATGCCTCTATTTTTCCAGGCATCCAGGGCGGACCACTTGTTCATGTTATCGCAGCAAAAGCAGTTGGCTTTAAGCACAACCTTAGCCCTGAGTGGAAAATTTATGCTAAACAAGTAAAAGCAAATGCTAAAAAATTAGGTGAAGTATTAATAAAAAGAGGCTTTGATCTAGTGAGTGGTGGTACTGATAACCATCTAATTTTGATGAGCTTTTTAAACCGCGAATTTAGCGGTAAAGACGCAGATATCGCTCTTGGAAATGCTGGAATAACGGTAAATAAAAATACGGTTCCAGGTGAGACAAGAAGCCCATTTATCACAAGTGGTATACGTGTTGGTAGTCCTGCGCTTACGGCCCGTGGCATGAAAGAGGCTGAGTTTGAACTAATATCAAACAAAATAGCTGACGTATTAAGCGATATAAACAACACATCTTTGCAAGAGAAGACAAAAGCTGAGCTAGTTGAACTTGCTCATAAATTTATAATCTATGATAAAGCGACATTTTAATGCAAAGTATTGATACGGCACTTATAAAGATTATTACAACTCACTACTATATCAAGCGTGATACGATCGTTAATAAAATAGAATACAGAGGTAAAATTTTCTTTGATAAATTTGAAAAGATAAATGAGCCACTGACCTATAATATTATGAAAGAGCATGAAGAGGGCAAAGCTGTTATCGCACACTCTTTAATAAATGCAAATGATAAAGTTGAAAATATAGTCTTTGACTATAACGGCAGAACTCCAGATAGATTTTGGCATAAAGCCCAGCTTCTTTTAAGAGAAGAGGGCTTTATAAATTTTACAGCCTACGAGAGTAAGACGCCAGGACATCTACATCTTTATATACATAAAGGTCATACCACACTAAATGAGGCTTGTCAGCTAGCAAATGTTCTCAATGCAAAGCTTTCACAGAAGTTGCCTAAAGAGTGGAGAATGTTTCCAAATATCGATATGCCAAAAGAGTTTAACATACTAACTCTGCCTTATAAGCTCTATCAAAAAGAGCGTGGGGCTAGTTGGTCAAAATATATGTAATTAAGGATAAAAAGTGGAAAACGATGAGTTAAAAGATATTCTTTTAGAAAGAGACGATGACGCAAGAGGATTGAAACTAAAAAAACTTCTGATATTTATAGCAGCTCTTATTATACTTTTTTTGATTATTGTAGTTGCTATGAAGCTAGTAAATTCAAGCGATCCTTCACAAGCGCAAAATGAAGCTGATTCAAGACTAGTGCTTCCTCCAGTGCCAGCCGAGCAGCCAGTAGATAGACAAGCTCCGATAGCTGATACAAATTCAGACAATAAAAAAGGCGATACACAGCTCTTTGAGCAAGTACCGATCGTGCCTGAAAATAAGCAACAAGATGAATTTGAAGATATGATCAAAAAGCTAAAAGATAAAGAAAACAATAAGCCTATTTCTAAAACTGAAGAGCCAAAAGAGATAGTTAAGCCTATCGAAAAGCCTGCAGAAATACCAGCAAAAAAATCTGAGACAAAGGTGGATACTCCAGTTAAAAAAGTCGAAAAAGTAGCAACTACTGATAAAAAGAGCGAGGCAAAACCAGCCAAAACTGAAAATAAAGTAGATAAAAAGATTGAAAAAAAGGCTGAAACCAAAATAGAAAAAACGGATAAAAAAGCTGAAGTAGCTAAAAGTGAACCTGCTGCAAAAGGCTCTTATGTTCAAGTATTTGTGACTAGTAAATTTAATCCAAATGCTGAATATATGAAAAAGATCGTTGCTAAGGGATATAGCTACAAAACTATAAAAGTTGGTGAACTGACTAAAATTTTAGTTGGTCCATTTGATGAAAAAACGCTTCAAAAAGCAGTAGGCGATATTAGAAAAGATATCAATAAAGACGCTTTTATCTTTAGAGCAAAATGAAAACATTCGCAGTCTTTGGAGATCCAATAGCTCACTCGGTATCTCCGAGGCTGCACAATAAAGCCATTGCAGACCTGGGCTTAAAAGCACTTTATACAAGAGTCTTGCTAAAAGATGGCAGCGAATTAATCAATAAATTTAAATCCTTAAAATTAAACGGTGCAAATGTAACACTTCCACATAAAGAGTGGGCTTTAAATTTAGCCGATGAAGCTTCGGATATAGCACGCAAAATAGGCTCTGCAAATACGCTTGTGCTTAAAAATGACAAAATTTATGCTCACAATACAGATGCACCTGGATTTTTAAAAGCAATAAAAAATTTTAAAGATGTAAAAAAAGCTATTGTTCTTGGAGCTGGCGGTACTGCAAATGCCATAACTTATGCATTAAAAGAACAAGGCGTTGATGTTTGCATACTAAATAGAAGCAAAGATAGGCTTGAGAAATTTAAAGATGAGTACAAATGCTTTAGTTGGGATAACTACGAAGAGCAAAAATTTGATCTAGTCATTAACTCGACCTCTGCTGGTTTAAAGGATGATTTTTTACCGGCACCTAAAGAAATTTTAAAAAGCATTTTTAAGGATGCTAAATTCGCATTTGATGTGATTTATGGCAAACAGACACCATTTTTAGAAATGGCCAAGCAAAACAGCCTTAGTGTAAAAGATGGGGCCGATATGCTTTTATATCAAGCGGTTTTAGCACTAAATTTATTTTTTAACAATACACTTGATGAGTCAAAGATCGAGCGCTCAATGAGAGAAATTTTCTATCTATAATAGCCACCAGTATTTATTTTTGTAAAAATTTATGGCTTGCATAAAAACATTTTGATTAAAATTTTTATTGAAAGTAATTAGAATAAATATAAAAAGCAGGGAAAATCCCTGCTAAATTTTACTATTCGTTTGTTTTGATATAAGCGTAGTCTGAAATTTTAGTCCATTCTCTTGCTTTTTTAAGGAAAGCTCTTTGAGACTCAACGATCTCTTTAAATAATGGATCTTTAGCGCTCTCTTCATCTAGCAGTTCATTTGTGGCTTTTTTAAGAGCCGCGATTACTTCTGGTGGGAAAGACTTTACTTGGATGTCTGGGTACTCGCTCTTCATTTTATCCCAGTACTCGACGTTTGAATAAAATACTTTTGTATTTGCATCTCTTGCTACTTCTGCTGCAGCTGCTTCAAAGATCGCTTTTAGGTCATCTGGAAGTTTTTCGTATGATTTTTTATTAAAGAAAAATTGAGTTTCACCGTTTGGCTCTTGCCAGCCTGTGTAGTAGTATTTTGCCACTTTGTGAAAGCCAAGCGCCATATCATAAGCTGGGCTTACCCATTCGACTGAGTCGATCGTTCCCATCTCAAGAGCCATGTAAAGCTCACCAGTTGGGATAGTATTGATGTTAGCGCCAAGCTTAGCGTAAATTTCACCACCAAAGCCTGGAATTCTTATCTTTAAGCCTTTGATATCATCTAGTGATTTGATCTCTTTTTTAAACCAGCCACCCATTTGCATGCCGGTATTTCCAGCTCTAAAAATTTTGATGTTGTATGGATCGTAAACTTTTGCCTCAAGCTCCTTACCGCCGCCAAATTCATACCAAGCTGTTTGCTCGTCAGTATTCATCATAAATGGAGTTGCTGTAAAAAATATAGTTTTAGCATCTTTGCCTTTATAATAATAGCTACTTGTGTAGGTAATGTCGTATTGACCGCTTTTAGCAAAATCAAGCATTGCAAAAGGTGATTTATGTTTTGATGGATAATCAATCCTTAGCTCAAGTCTGCCATTGCTCATCTTTTCAACTTTATCCTTTAGCTCTTTTGGTACATCACCAAGCACTGGCATAGTGCTCTCCCATGAGCTAGCAAGCTTTAGCTTATAAACTTTATCATCTCCCATAGCAACGCAAGCAACAGCTGCTAAACCAAGAGACGCTAATAAAAATTTATTCATATCTTCTCCTTTGAAATTTTGACTATTATACAAAAAATTACATTATTAAAATGTGTTATAATCGCAAAAATCAAATTTATGGGGCATAAAATGATAAAAAAGACGAAAATCGTAGCTACTTTGGGGCCAGCAAGTGATAATGAAGAGACAATGGAAGCGATGGTAAAAGCAGGTGTTAATGTCTTTCGTTTAAATTTTAGCCATGGGACACACGAATACCATAAATCAAACATTGACAAGATAAGAAATATCGAAAAAAAGTTAAATAAAAAAATAGGCATTTTACAAGATATCTGCGGCCCAAAGATCAGAGTTGGCAAGCTTAGTGAGCCATTTTATCTAAAGGCTGGTGATGAACTAAGCATTTACGCAGAGGATATCGTTGGTGAAAAAGTGGAAAAAGGAATTTATAAAGTAAGCCTAAACCAGCCTCAAATTTTGCCTATGCTAAAGGTTGGCGAGCATGTCTATCTCTATGATGGCTCTATAAGAGCAAAGGTCGTTAGCGAAGGTAAAGAAATAGTAAAAACTATCATTGAAAATGATGGAATTTTAAACTCAAATAAAGGCGTAAATTTCCCAAATACAGCTCTTGGCATCGAGATCATCACACCAAAAGATAAAGAAGATATGAAATTTGGCGCAAAGCATGGCGTAAATTTTGTCGCTATTAGCTTCGTACAAGATGCAAATGATGTAATAAAGGCAAAAAATATCTTAAAAGAATTTGGCTCAAGAGCTGCTGTTTTATCCAAGATCGAGAAATTTGACGCAGTTGAAAATATAGACGACATCATCGCAAAGAGTGATGGTATCATGGTAGCTCGTGGCGATCTTGGCATAGAAGTGCCATTTTACAAGGTTCCAACTATCCAAAAGCTCATCATCAAAAAAGCAAATGCAGCAAGCAAGCCAGTCATCACAGCAACCCAGATGATGCTAAGCATGGCAGAGCATGAAACTGCCACAAGAGCGGAGATCAGCGACGTGGCAAATGCTGTATTAGACGGCACTGATGCTGTTATGTTAAGCGAGGAGAGTGCGATAGGCAAAAACCCAGTCGCGGTCGTGGAGGCGATGAGTAAAACGATCATCCAAACTCAAAGCATCTATCCATATAATAAATTTGATGAGTTTGACTTTTTTGACGAGACTGATATGGTGGCAAGTAGTGCCGCATCTCTTGCTGTTCGCATAAAAGCAGATGCATTAATCTCAATCACTGGCTCAGGAAAATCGGCCATAAAATTGGCTAGAAACCGCACAAATATCGACATCATCGCAGTTGCTCACGATGAGCAAACAGCGCATATGCTTACCCTTGCTTGGGGTGTTACGCCAGCGCTTGTACTAGAAAAAACAAAGCTTAGCTCACTTTTAGCAAATGTCATGAAAAAGGCGTATGAAGAGGGATATGTCGAACACGACAAGACCTATCTTGTCACTGCTGGTCACCCTACGGGCGTTGAGGGTAGCACGAACCTTATACGTATCATCAGACGCGATCAGCTTGATTATTATTTGGAGCTTGCAACTGAGTAAATTTATACTCTCTTGCAAATTTTAAAATTTTGCTTGCTCGTAAGAATTGACTGCTAAGATTTGTCTTTGCTTTTTGCTTGGCTCAAATCTTAGAGTCGAAATTACTCGTTCATGAAATTTTAAAATTTTGCCTGATGCCTACCTAATATAACAAAACAATTTTGTAAATTTTAAAATCTTACTCACTAGCTTTAGCAGACTACTAAATTTAGAGCCGCACTTCGTTTAGCACTAAATTTATAGCCGTGATATGCTTGATAATAAATTTTATAATTTGCTGGAAATTTAATATAACGCATGCAGTGCGTTAGTACTGAGACATGCCACTTCTAACGTCGTCGGGGTTAGGGGATTGTTAAGGGGGAAGGGAGCGACTTCGTAATTCAAGCCTCTTCCCCCTTAACAAAAGAAACAAACATTTAAATTTAACTAGATTGCTTTGCAAATTTTAAAACTTTCATTCACTCGTAAGAATTGACTGCTAAGATTTGTTCTTGCTTTTTTCTTGGCTCAAATCTTAGAGTCGAAATTACTCGTTCATGAAATTTTAAAATTTGTGTGAAATCTAATTATAAAAATTAGGATATATAAAATTTATTTTGAAAGAATTTGTGACGTCAAATTTAACGTCACAAATTTAAATTTATTTTTTCTTTTTCTTCTTTGGCTCATCGCCTTTAAACCAGCTTTTTATCTTATCAAAGACGCTTTCGTCGGTATTTGATTTACCTGATTCTATGCCAAAGCTAGCTTGAAGCTTATTTAAAAGCTCTTTTTGCTCATCGCTTAGTTTTTCAGGCGTTTGAATAGAAATTTGCGCTACGAGCCTACCTTTTTTACGCGAATTTACGCTTTTTATACCTTCATTTTCAAAGATAAATTGCTGCTTATCCTTTGCTCCAACAGGTAGTTTTAGCTCAGTTTCTCCTCGAAGCGTTGGAATTTTTATGCTTTCGCCAAGTATAGCTTGTGTGAAAAAGACAGGAATTTCTAGATAAACATCGTCGTTGTGACGAATAAAATGCTTGTCTTCTTTTACGTTTATGCCTACATAAAGATCGCCTTGAACGCCGTTTGTACCGATATTGCCTTTGCCAGCTACTCTCATTCTCATGCCGCTATCAACACCTTCAGGGATGGTAATCTTTACAGTTTGTTGCTGGATTTTATAAGCTTTTGCGTTACAATCAGGGCATGGTTCACTTATTACTTCACCACTTCCGTGGCAATATGGACACTCTTGGACGATATTCATAAAGCCATTTCCGCGTGTTATCCTACCACTTCCGCCACAGTGCTGGCAAGTCTTGCTCTTGCCATCTTTACTGCCGGTTGCATTGCATGTCGGGCAAGGTACTTTTTGATCAAATTTTATCTCTTTTTCACAACCAAAAATAGCTTCGTTAAACTCCAAATTTATAGGAATTTCAAGATCGGCTGAGTATTTTTCGGAGTATCTTTTTCTCTGCCTAGAACTACTCGCAAAACCGCCACCAAAAAATGAGTCAAAAATATCTGAAAGATCAAAATCGGCACTAAATCCGCCACCGCTGCCAAATCGACCCTCAAGGCCTTCTTTGCCGTATCTGTCGTAGATAGAGCGTTTTTGCTCGTCGCTTAAAACTTGATAAGCTTCATTTATCTGTTTAAATTTTAGTTCAGCCTCTTTGTCACCAGAATTTCTATCTGGGTGATATTTTAAAGCAAGTCTTCTAAAGGCTTTTTTGATCTCATCTCCGCTTGCATTTCTTGAAATTTCAAGGATTTCGTAATAGTCAAATTCCACATTTTTCCTTGTTAATTAAGCTTATTTTAAATATGGGATTTTACCCAAAAAAGTTTAAATTTAAAAAAGAATTTACATTTTTGCCGTATAATCTCTACTATTTTTAATAAAAAGGATAATTCATGGTTAATGTTTTAATGATAGAAGACGATCCAGAATTTGCACAAATTTTATCTGAATATCTTGATAGTTTTAATATAAAAGTTACGAATTTTGAAGACCCATATTTAGGACTTAGTGCTGGGATAAAAAACTATGATTTGTTAATACTTGATCTTACTTTGCCGGGCATTGATGGGCTTGAGGTTTGTAAAGAAATTCGCCAAAAATACGACATTCCTATTATCATAAGCTCGGCACGTAGTGACATCAGTGACAAGGTCGTTGGACTTCAGCTTGGTGCTGATGATTATTTGCCAAAACCATACGATCCAAAAGAGATGTATGCTCGTATCACAAGTCTTATAAGAAGATATAAAAAGACAAATGAAGTACAAGAAGAGGTCGTTGATAGCGCATTTAGGATTGATGATAAGCGTCACGAAATTTACTTTAACAATGAGCCGTTAGCGCTTACTCCAGCTGAGTATGAAATTTTAACTTATCTCATTAAGCAACACAGTTTTTCGGTTTCACGCGAACAGCTAGTTTATAACTGTAAAAGCCTAAAAGATAAAGACTCAAAGAGCTTAGATGTTATTATCGGACGCCTTAGATCAAAAATCGGTGATAGCTCAAAAGCGCCAAAACATATATTTTCTGTAAGAGGCATAGGATATAAGCTTATCGGATGAAATATTCCATAACTACGAAGATAACTATTATCTTTGCCATAGCTTTCTCGCTGATGTGCTTGCTCTTTGTAACTTTTGCAAACATTCAGCAAGAGAGCGCTTTAGAAAAACTAAAGGATAGACAAATAAGTGCGATGAACTACCTTGTCGCACTCTATGAACGCGGAAATCCCCCAAGAGATTTAGAGCATTATTTTAAAAATTTTTACTTAGAGTATGTTGGAAATAAAAATTTAGCCACTTCAATAGCCACAAATGGAACCGTTGTTTTTACGCAGCACACACCTCTTGGAGTGGTGCAATCAGTTAATTACAAAGGCGATTTGTATTTGCTTATTAAAAATCCATCTTTCCAGCTACTTCTTGAAAGTAATGATGCAAGACACGTAAATGATCCGCTTTGGGTCGCATTTTTGATAGTTTCAGCCCTTCTCATCTCACTTTATGTTTCTGTTCTTAGAAGTCTTTCGCCACTTAGAAGGCTTAGTAAAGATATCAGAAAATTTGCCAGTGGAAATATGGAAATGGCGATGACGGCTAGGCTAAATGAAAACGAGCAAGATGAGATCGGACAGGTTGCTGTTGAGTTTGATAACGCCGTTTGCAAGATCAGAGAGCTCATCCGCTCAAGGCAGCTATTTTTGCGCGCGATCATGCATGAGCTAAAGACTCCTATTGGTAAGGGTAGGATCGTCTCTGAAATGGTCGCAAATGAGACCCAAAAGATGAGGCTCATCAATGTGTTTGAGCGCCTTGAGATGCTGATAAATGAATTTAGCAAGGTCGAGCAGCTCCTTTCTAAAAGCTACGCACTAAACTACCAAGAGTGCCATTTTTCGCTCATTTTAGAGCAAGTGCAAGATATGCTCATGCTTGATAAATTTGAAGAGCGAGTGAGCTGCGATATCAAAGACGACGTGATATTGAGAGTGGATTTTCAGCTTTTTAGCTTAGCGATTAAAAATTTGATAGACAATGCCCTAAAATACGCAGAGGATAAAAAGGCTATTTTGATCTGCGATAGCGAATTTATTGCGGTTAAAAATTTAGGCAAAAAGCTAAATCATCCGATTGATTACTACAAACAAGCCTTTGTTAGAGGCGATAAGGTAAGTGCAGGAAGTGGTATGGGGCTTGGACTTTATATCATCGAGCAAATTTGTCAGATGCAAAAATTTGAGCTAGTTTATGACTATGAAGACGGCTATCACGTCTTTAAAATTTTACTTAAAGCAAAGGCAAAACGCGCATGAAAAGGGGCTTAGAAAAATTTAACGAGCTAACTGAGTCTTTTGCCAAGCTCCCTGGTGTTGGTAAAAAATCAGCCGCAAGGTTTGCCTATTTTGTCTGCATGCAAGATAGCTTTGCAGGGCTAAGACTCGCTCAAAATATCGAAGATGCGGTGAGGTTTATCAAACGTTGTGAGCGTTGCGGTGGGCTAAGTGAAAATGAAATTTGTGATATTTGCAGCGACGAGAGCAGAGACAGTGAGGTCATCTTGCTGGTTGAGAGCCCAAAAGATATCTTAGTCTTTGAGCAAAATGGCATTTATAATGGCCTTTACTTCGTGCTTGACGAGATCGACGAGGATGCCATAGAGAGGCTGCGAAATGCTATCATGCAAAATGGCTCAAAAGAGGTTGTCTTTGCCTTTACACCAGGGCTAAATTCAGACGCACTCATGCTTTACGTCGAGGATAAGCTTGGCATGAGTGAAATTTCATTTAGCAAGATTGCTCAAGGCGTGCCAACTGGTGTAAATTTAGAAAACGTCGACATGCTTTCACTTTTAAAAGCCTACGAAAGCCGCACAAAAGCCTAATTAAACTTTCTTTTAGTTATAATTTTTCCTAAATTAATAGAAATTTAGCCAAGGCTTAACCGCTGCTAAATTTAAAGGATATAGGTTGATTTTACTCATAGATAATTACGATAGTTTTGTTTTTAATGTTGAGCAATATGTAAAAGAGCTTACAGATGAAGAGGTTAGATGTGTTAGAAATGACAAGATCACGCTTGACGAGATCAAAAAACTAAACCCAAGCAAGATAATCTTAAGTCCAGGGCCAAAGCACCCAAAAGATAGTGGAGTTTGTTTGGAAATTTTAAAGGCTGATCTTGGCGTTCCAGTGCTTGGAATTTGCCTTGGACACCAAGCTATAGGTCTTAGTTTTGGCGCAAAGATAAAAAGACTAGATGACCCACTACACGGCAAAACCTCGTTTATTGACGTGAAAAACAAAGAGCCACTTTTTGCTGGGCTACCTGAGCGCTTTGAGGTTATGCGCTACCACTCACTTTATGTCGATGAGCTCCCAGCTAGCTTAAGTGCTGATGCGGTGAGCGACGATGGCGTAGTAATGGCACTTAGCGTTAAAGATAAGCCGATCTTTGGCATCCAGTTTCACCCAGAGAGCTACTTTACGCAATACGGCAAAAAGATAGTTGAAAATTTTGTAAGTTACAAAGCAAAAGATGAGGCTAAAGAGCCAAAAATTCGCTCGCTTAAGCCATATCTTATCAAGCTTCAAGAGAGCATCCCGCTTGATGATAGCGACTTTGAGCAAATTTGCGAGATAATAGCCAGCAAAGAGTACGAGATCGTGCAGCTCTCAGCTCTTTTGGTGCTTATTAGCGAAAAGAGCCTCTATCCAAAAAGCCTCGCTGCACTTGCAAAAAATATCCTAAAATACTCGCAAACTTACCGCGATGATACGCCTATGATCGATCTTTGTGGCACTGGCGGCGATGGCTTTAAGACGATAAATATCTCAACTACTGTGGCATTTATCCTCGCAAGTCTTGGCGTAAAGGTCGCAAAACACGGCAATAAGGCAGTTTCAAGCAAGTCAGGCAGCTCTGATGTGCTTGAAATTTTAGGTGTAAAAAGTGAAAAATCACTGGCAAAACAGCGAGAAAATTTAGCTAGTAAAAATTTAGCCTTTTTCCACGCGCCATTTTTCCATCCGTTAGTTGGCGAGGTGAGAGAAGTGCGTCAAAGACTTGGCATAAGAACCGTATTTAACGTGCTTGGACCGCTTTTAAATCCAAATTTAAACCTTACAAACCAGCTAGTTGGCGTCTATCATAAACCTGTCTTAAAACTCTACGCCCAGACGCTTAAGATCCTTGGCAGAAAGCACGCTCTAGTCGTTCGAGGTGATGACGGACTTGATGAGATCACGCTTTGTAGTGAAACAAGCGTTGTGGAGCTAAAAAATGGTGAAATTTTTGAGTATAGCATCACGCCAGAGCAATTTGGCTTTAAAAGAGCGCTTCATAGCGATATCGAGGGCGGCACACCTGAAGAAAATGCCAAAACCTTGATCCGCACGCTAAAAGGCGAGGAGCAGGGGGCGAAATTTGACATCGTGGTCTTTAATGCGATGTTTGCACTCTACGCGGCTGATGGCGCAAAGAGCCCAGACGAGGCCAAAAAAATGGTGCTTGAGGCGATAAATTCTGGCAAGGCGTATAAATTTTATGAAGAGTTTATAAAGGCACAAGTGTAATGGCACTAGTTAAAATTTGTGGCATCAAAACGCTAGATGAGGCAAGTGCGGTTTGCGCTTTGGATGTTGATTTTATCGGATTAATATTTGCTAAAAGCAAAAGAAGAGTTGATCTAAATTTAGCTAGGCAGATAGCGAAATTTGCTCACAGCAAAGGCAAAAAAGTAGTTGGCGTTTTTGCGGAGCAAAGTGATTGTGAGATAATGGAAATTTGCCAGTTTGCTGGTCTTGACGTGGCTCAGGTACATGGAGTGGTGAGTGAAAATTTAGGTGCAAATTTAAAAGATATGGGGCTTGAGATTTGGCAAGTTTTTAGCGTGAAAGATAGCTTGCCAGAGGTTGATTTTAAGCATTTTGACATGGCGCTTTTTGACTGCAAGGGCGAAAATGCCGGCGGAAACGGCACTAGCTTTGAGTGGGAAATTTTAAAAGAGGTTAAATTTAAATTTGGCATGGCTGGGGGCATAGGCGAGCACAACATCAAAGAGGCGCTGAAATTTAGGCCATATCTAGTTGATATCAACTCAAAAGTCGAGGACGAAAACGGCATAAAAGATGCGCAAAAGATAGAGAGAATTTTAAAGATCATAGGTGAGGTAGAAGATGAATAGTAAGGCGTATTTTGGAAAATTTGGCGGGCAGTTCGTGCCTGAGACGGTGATGTTTGCCCTTGATGAGCTAGAAAATGCTTATGAGAACATCGCAAAGACAAAAGAGTTTAAAGATGAGCTTGATGATCTTTTGAAAAACTACGTTGGCAGGCCTAGTCCGCTCTTTTTTGCAAAGCGCCTAAGCGAGCACTACGGACATGAAATTTACCTAAAAAGAGAGGATCTAAACCACACTGGTGCGCACAAGATAAATAACGCCCTAGCTCAAGCACTGCTTGCTAAAAAAATGGGTAAAAAGAAAATTTTAGCTGAGACTGGAGCTGGTCAGCACGGTGTGGCAACAGCGACTGCAGCAGCACTTTTGGGCTTAGAGTGTGACGTATATATGGGCGCAACAGACGTGACTAGACAGCAGCTAAATGCCTTTCGCATGCAACTTCTTGGCGCAAAAGTGGTGAGCGTAGAAGACGGCTTAAAAACGCTAAAAGAGGCGACTACGGCGGCTATTCAAGCGTGGGTAAATGAGATAGAGAGCGCATTTTACGTCATTGGCTCAGCCGTTGGCCCGCACCCATACCCAAAGATCGTGCGTGACTTCCAAAGCATCATCGGCACAGAGGCCAAAGCTCAGCTTGCAGACTACGGCAAAAAGGCCGACTACGTCATAGCTTGCGTTGGTGGAGGCAGTAATGCTATTGGCATTTTTAGTGCGTTTTTGGACGATGAGAGCGTAAATTTAGTAGGCATAGAGGCTGGCGGCCTTGGCATAGAGACGCCTTATCACGCAGCTACGCTTAGCAAAGGCAAAACCGGCATCATTCACGGCATGAAAACGACCGTGTTGCAAGATGAGTACGGCATGATCTCGCCAGTGCATAGCATCTCAGCGGGTCTTGACTACCCAGGTATCGGCCCAGAGCACGCTCACCTAAACGACATCAAAAGGGTAAGATATGAAGCTGTGACCGACGATGAGTGCATAAATGCCTTGTATTTTCTAAGCAAGATGGAGGGCATCATCCCAGCTATCGAGAGCGCGCATGCGGTGGCGTATCTGGAGAAGCTTTGCCCAAAACTAGATAAAAAAAGCGTCATCGTCGTAAATATCTCAGGTAGGGGCGATAAAGACATAAACACAGTTATCGGCTACGAAAAAGGAAAAATTTATGGATAAGGTTAGAAGCGCATTTAGTGGCAAAAAAGCAAACATCGGCTACATCGTGGCTGGATATCCAAGCCTAGAAAAAACGAAGGAATTTTTAGAAAATTTAGATGAGAGCACGCTTGATCTAGTCGAGATCGGCATCCCTTACTCTGACCCGCTGGCTGACGGAAAACTCATCGCGCAAGCTAGTTTTGAGACGGTGCAAAACGGCGTAAATACGGACGTTGTCTTTGATATGCTTGAGAGTTGCAAGGTAAAAGTGACAAAACCACTTGTTTTTCTGGTTTATTTTAATATCATCTTTGCTTACGGCGTTGATAAATTTCTAAAAAGATCAGTTGAGGCTGGAGTTAGCGGCTTTATCGTGCCGGATCTGCCTTGCGAGGAGTGCGAGGAATTTGCTCTAAAATGCAAAGAGTTAAATTTAAGTCTGATACCACTTATTAGTGTCACTTCTGGGGGCAGGGCAGATGGAATTTTAAAATTTGGCTCAGGATTTATTTACGCTCTTGGTGCGATTGGCGTTAGCGGTTCAAAAAGGGCTGATGAAGATAGGATAAAAAATTTGGTCCTAGAGCTTAAAAAAAAGAGCGATTTGCCAGTGGCTGTGGGCTTTGGTATAAAAAACAAAGATGATGTTAATGAAGTAAAAAAATATGCTGACGGAGCAATCATAGGCACGCAAATAGTTAAGCTTTGTGCCGATTTTAGCGGTGAAAAGCTAGTAAAAGAGATAGATAAACTCTTTTAAAATGCTTAATAAATTTATAGCTAATTTAGTAAAGCCAAAGTATAATTGAAAATGCATTTCAAGTCTTAAGGAAGAGATATGAGAAAAGTTATAGATGAAGCTACAAGCTATCTTTGCAAGGATACTTTAGGGCTAGATTTAGAAGCTGGTAAGAGCCTTGGCAAGGGATTTTACGGAGCTAGCATACCAGTCTATAAGGGCAAAAGCGAGTATCATTTTTACCTATTTTTTAAAAAAGATACTTTGAAAATTTTCATGAATGCCTTTTTTGGTCACGAAGATGTTGATGGTGGTGATCTAGACGATCTTTGCAAAGAGATAGCCAATCAGATCATTGGCAAAGCTAAAAATTTACTAAATGAAAAAGAGCCAAATGCTTATAAGCTTGGAACGCCTGAATTTTTAGGCGAAGTTGAAAATTTTGGTATCAAACTAAAAGAGAAATTTGTATATAAAATAAAAAATAGAACATTTCAAATAGGCTACGACATACAATGAGCGACGAGAGTGCGATAGAGACACTAGAGCAGCTAGGGCTTTTTAAGAGCTATGATGAGCTTATGGATATAAGTGTTGATTTTATAGCTGAGCTAGGAACTACCACAGTTAGCATAAATGAGCTTTTGAAATTTGAAGCTGGCTCTGTTATAGACCTCGAAAAACCAGCTGGTGAGAGTGTGGAGCTATATATAAATAATAGAATTTTTGGAAAAGGCGAAGTAATGGTTTATGAGAAAAATTTAGCCATCAGGATAAATGAAATTTTGGATTCAAAGTCAGTTATTCAGTACTTCAAAAAAGAACTTTTATGAAATTTATACTATTTTTCTTACTTTTTGCAACTCAAATTTTAGCTTCAAACCTATTAACTTACAATATCTATGAACGTGCTGATAGAGTCGATATTATGCTTAGTTTTGATGCACCTTATGAAGGAAATATCTTTCAAAAGCGCGAAAAAGACACAACATCTTTGATATTAAATTCGCTAAATTACGATCAAAGTGCTAGTAAAGACATAAACTCAAAGATTATTCAAGAGCTTGAGATAGAACCAAAGCAAAACTCACTTGTCTTAAATTTGCGCTCAAACGATGCTATTATCGTAAATGCTTCAAAGACGACTGATAGTTTTGGGCTCCGCATTCGTGTAACTCTAAAAAATGCAAAACCTCAAATACAAAATATGCCTCAAGCTAGTGCAAAAATAGAGACCCCTAGCACTCCAAAGATGGATGAAGAGCCTATGCTGAATATAGACTCAAGGTATTTTATAGTTTTAAGTGTGCTTATTGCGCTTCTTGTATTTTTATATGTATTTAAAAGATATATTACTTCAAAGAGTAATGATTTTGGCGGATTTAAAACACCTAGAAATCAGTCTCAAAATGATACAAAATCAATGAACTGGCTACTTAAAAATCAAAATAGTGGCGTAAATATCATCTATGAAAAATATCTTGATCGTACGAATAAACTAATGTTACTAAGCTATGAAAATAGGCGTTATTTAGTGATAGTTGGTAGCTCAAATGTAATGCTTGATAGCTTTGGTGAAGACAAGATACAAAATGAGCAGGATTTTGCTATATTTTTTGAAGAGAACAAGAAAAAACTAAGCTCATTTTTAGAAGAGCGAAAAAATAGTTTAAGTAACTATAAAGATAAAATGAGCGGAGAATTTTAGTAGTTTTAGCTAAAATTCTCATCCAATTTAAATTTTTATGCGTTAAAGCTAGTTTCAAAATTTATACAAACGAAATAGCAAAAATTTCAGGCTTTGTGATCTTTTTTATCTCTTCTTTTGCCATAGCAAATTCTTTTGCGCCTTCTATTTTTAGCGTATGCCCACTAAATTCGAAGTTTAGATTTAGCCTTTCACAGGTTAGATCAAGTGCCTTTGCAAGTGAGAGTATAAAACTCAGCCATCTTATACACTCGGCTTTTGGAAGTAAATTTTTATATCGCTCAAATTCATAGATATTTTTCTTTCCGTTTGTGCCAATTACTACTGCAATCAATGCTTTTTGTTCATGCGAAAAGCCATAATTTAAGGCATTTAGGACTATATAGGCTGAGTTTTTATGATCGCCATAAAAGCCAATCTCTTGACCAACATTGTGAAGTTTTGCAGCAACTAAAAGCACTTCAAGATAGTTATCGCTTAGACCATGAAGCTTTTTTAATACCATAAATATATCTTTTGCATATCTTGTGACCGATTTATTGCATGATAATATAAAACGATCTTGCAAACTTTTGATACTTGGATTAAAATTTTGCGGAAATTTAAGGCTAGGGCGTAAAAAATCTTTTAAGAACACTCCCTCTCTTACGCCAACCCCACTTGTTATAATATTTTTGGCATTTAGAGCTTTGGCGAGGGCCAAAAAGATATGTGCACCCTCTCTAATGGTGTCGTATCTGTCTTTTTTAATAGGAAATTTATTTAGCTCAAGCACGCTAATATTTGCGATGCTCTCGATATAGGCTTGCTCGTCGCTAAGCTTATAGCAAAAGCCATGAAGCGAAGAAAGGGGGTATGAATTTTTGCTCATTATAGCAGATGATATCGCTCTAAGAGAGCCACCAATAGCGATTATATTTTGGCATTTAAATCGCTCATCTATCTGTTTTGTAACTTGTTCTAAAAATTTTGGCAATTTATTTAAGTTTTTCTTATCAAAAAAAAGCTCTTTTAACCTAACTGTGCCAATGTCAAGCGAGAGCGTATCTAATATTTTGCCTTTGCTTATTCTGGCAAGTTCAGTTGATCCGCCACCGATATCGATAGTGACGCATTCATCGATGTTATGGAGTAAATTTTTGGCTGCGATCGCACCAAAAGTAGCCTCTTCTTTGCCGTCTATGACTTTTAAATTTATGCCAAGTTTTTTTCTTAAAAGAGAGATCAGAACATTTGCGTTTGGAGCGTCCCTAAGTGCTGAAGTGCCAACACATAAGACTTTATTGCATTTGTAGCTTTCTATGATATTTGAAAATTCGCTAAAAGCCTTTAGTGCTTTTTCCATTGAACTTTCGGATATTTCATTGTTTGAACCATATCCGCCTTCGCCTAGACGCACTTTCGTTTTATACTCAGCTAGTATAAAAAACGCTAAACGCGACGTTCTCTCAAATATCGCCATTCGCATAGAATTTGAGCCAAGGTCGATTACTGCGGTTCTTTTTGCCATTTTTATCCTTTTATATTTAAAACTAGGCTTGCGACTGCACCGCTTCTATCGTTTCTATTTTTAATATCTACTTCGCCACCAAGAGCCTGCGCTGCACCTTTAGCTAGAAACAACCCAAGCCCAGCACCACCTTTGTCGCCGTATCTTTTAAATGGAGCAAATAAATCTTTACTCTCATCTATGCCTATTCCTTCATCTATTACTTCGACGATAAATTTATTTTTTATGAGCTTAGAGCTAATCTTAATGGTGCTATTTTTTGGTGAAAATTTAATGGCATTTTGAACAAAATTTTGCACAATGTGGGTTAGTAAGCTAGTTTGTATTTTTAGATTTAAAATTTCTGGTTTTAGGTCTAGTTTTATATTTTTTTCATCATTTTTTGCAAGTATCTCATAGTTTTTAGCAAGTTTTTTTAAAAATCCTATGACATCGGTATTTACTGGCTCTTCAAACTGAGCCCCCTCTTGGCGACCGATCTCAAGCACAGAACTTATCATTGCGTTCATGCCGTTTATAGCTTCATTATTTGATTTTAGAGCCTCGATATATTTTTCACTCTCGCGTGGCTTTAAAAGCGTAACTTCATTTTTTGTTTTCATTACAGCCAACGGTGTTTTTAACTCATGTGCCACGCCTACAAAAAGTTCTTTTTGGTATAAGACAAATGTTTGGATTCGAGAGATTAGCCTATTTATACTCTGTCCAAGTGGTAAAAATTCATCTGGTAGGCTCTTTATATCTATCTCATGAAGAAATTTTTCGTCTAAATTTGTAAGTTTGTGACTCAAAATTTTTATAGGTATTAAAAGCATTCTTGATAAAAATAGTGCATAAAAAAGCACCAAAAGTATCGCTGACACATTTACGATTATAATATCTATAAAAATTTCTTCTACTATATGAGCTTGAAGAGTAGTATCTTTTTCTAGGCTTAAATAACTGCTTTCATCGAGTTTTGTTATTAAGATAGTTTTACTTTGATCCTTTGATTTTTGCGTTACGATATATGTTTCTTTATCTTGTGGCTCGTCTGTTTTTATCGTTACTAGAGTTTTATTTGGATTTTCTATCGTAAATGTTTTTGAATTTAAAGGATTGAAATTCTGAGGATTTTTTTTATAAGCTTCTGCTTGATAGTTTAGCTCATTAACTACACTTTGAAAAACGGTAACCCTTATATAGTGATAAAGCATTACCGAAATAACTACAATTAGCATCATAGCACCAGATGCTAATTGTAGTATAAATCTATTCCTTAGGCTTTTTTGGGAAAACAAAATCTATATCCGCGTCTTCTAACAGTTTCAATTGTTGAAATATTTAGTGGTTTATCCATTTTTTGGCGGATTTGGTTGATAGCGACTTCAATGACGTTTGGAGTTACAAGCTCTGGCTCTTCCCAGATAGCATCAAGTAGTTGCTCTTTAGATACTATCTGATCTGAGTGTCTTGCAAGATGAGTTAGGACTTCAAAAGGTTTGCCCTTAAGCTCAATATCACGACCTAAATATGTGATCTTCTCCTCATCTGGATTGATGATGAGCTCATCGATTTTTATAATATTTGTGCCACCAAAGCGTAGTCTTGCTTCAAGTCTAGCTACTAGGATATCAAAATCAAATGGCTTTTTGATATAGTCATCAGCACCAGCTCTAAGTGCTTTTATTTCGCTTTCTTTGTCATCTTTTGCAGAAAGAACTACAACTGAAGTGCGTGGAGATTTATGTTTGATGATGTTTATAAGATCTATGCCATCGCCATCTTGAAGCATCCAATCAGTCAAAACTAGATCGTAGTTTCTGATGCCTATATAGTACTCGGCATCTTTAAAATTTTCAGAGCTATCAGTTTGATAGCCAAACTCTTGCAAGCCCTCAGCAATCGTCTTATTTAGCGTCACTTCATCTTCAACTATTAAAATACGCATTTTGCTTCCTTAAACTAAAATTTATGGGCGATTGTATCATAAATTAAGCAATATTTCAAGATAGTTTAATAAATTTTTAAAAAATAGTGTTTATTTTTGCTCCAACAACTGCATTTGGCAAAATTTCTGTTTTTAAAATTTCCATTTTAAGGCTAGTTAGTGAGCTAAATTTCTCTTTTAATGCTTTGCTGGTTTCTTCAAGAGACTCTTCAACGCTTTGAAACTGTCTTTCATTATAAAAATTTTTAACAAAGTCAATAATTAAAACATAATCAATAAAGCTAGTTGAGCAAATTTCTAGATTCATTTGCACCTCTTGCTTAGCGACTCGCTCAAAATCAAGCATTCCGATGATCGTTTCAAATTTATAATCTTTAATGATCGTCGTCATCTCGCTTTTCATACGACTTTTTTCTCCTTACCGGATATTAAACGAACGATATTTGGTATGTGTTTATAAACCACCAAAAATGCGATGATTAGTATCGGAGCATGTGTGTAAATTTCATCTAACTCTGGGTGGATGATAAAGCTTGATGCGATGAGAGCTATCAGCGCGCATAGCGAGGCTAGAGAGCTTATCTTTAAAAATTTACCGACTAAAAACCAAACGACAAGAGCGATTATTATCTCAACTGGTAAGAAAAATGCGAGCACGCCAGCTCCGGTTGCCACGCCTTTGCCACCTTGAAAGCCCAAAAATATAGAAAAACAATGCCCCGCAACGCTTAAAACTGCCATCGTCCAAAGCACGCTTTGGCTAGCTCCAAGCAAAGAGGCTATGATGAGTGGCAAAACGCCCTTTAATACGTCACAAACTACGGTTAAAATGGCTAGCTTTTTGGCGAGTTTTGGGTTTGTTTGCTTTAAAACCCTTAAAACATTTGTCGCGCCTATGCTTTTGCTGCCCTCTTTTTTTATATCAACATGTCCAAAAATTTTTGCTAGTATGAGCCCTGATGGGATGCTACCAAGCAGGTAGCTAACGGCATAAAGTATTAAATTTTGCATATTTTACCTTTTAAATTTAACAGAAATGATATTAAAAAAATACTAATTTTTTTATAAATCATCTCCACAAAAGTACGACTTTCTCGTCATAGATATCGCTTTTCTTTGGTGAAATTTGCGTTTCGTTTATCGTGATGTTTTTAACATCATTTGCTTCTTTTAACGCATCGCACTCTTGTGCAAATTTCTCTTCAAGCTCGCTTATGGCTAAATTTATATCATTTACACTTTGCTCACTAAGCTTTACATCACTTCGCTCTTTTAAGACTCTATTAGCGCTTCTTGCACTTGATGCGATTTTGCCCGCATTTTGACGAGATAAAAGCTTGTTGCCAAATATCGCTCCAAGTATGCTAGCGCCTATATTTATGGCAGCATCAAGCCCACTTGTGGTCATCTCTTTTTGCTCTTTATCAAGCTTTGCTAGAGCCTTGTTTAGCTTGTCTTGCAAGCTTTTTTGCTCTTTTTCAAATTTAGCCGTGAGTTTTGCGGTTTGCTCCTCTAAAATTTCATTGCACTTATCTTGAAGTCTTATGAAAAACTCCTCTTTTGACTCGTTTTCTTTTGAGTAAATTCCCATCGCTTCAAAGGTATTAAATTTGAAATTTCTATACAAAAACTCTTTAAAATCTTTCTCTAAAGCGTCAAAATTTTTAGCGCTCGTTATGAAATTTGGCACAGCAGCAAAGCTTGCACCGCTTGGTTCATTTTCGCTCGCATCAACGTGCATGCCTTCGCTAGCCTCGCTCCAGTTTGGTTCTTTGTCATCTTCACTAAGCTCGTAAAGATAGCTCACCTCACAAACGCTGTCTATGCCCTTTTTAGTGTCGTAAATTCTCACTTTTGCGCTTGCTAGCAAATTTGGTGTAAGACTTTTTGAGTTAGCATAAAGCTGCGTGATCGCACTTGAGATGATAGGTTTTGCGCTAAATTTCATCTCGCTTTTATCCACGCTTGGACTACTTAAATTTTCTTTTTTATCTTTCATTAAATTTGAAATTTGCTCACGGCTTAACGGACCTTTTAGATAGCTAAGTGCCCAGCGCGTGGAGATGACGTTTAGGCCGTCCTCGTTTATATTTTTGAGTAAGAAATTTCTTTTGGCTAAATTTGATATGAGATTTTCAAGCGAGGCTTTGTCTAAGCTTGAGCCTGCGATGCCGCTTAGCCCGTCGATCACGCGGGCTTTGTCCTGCGCTGTTTGGAGGCGGCCGATGAACCAAGTGCCGATGTTGCTAAGGCCTTTGTAGTCAAGATCGACCGGGTTTTGCGTGCTTAAGACGCAGCCTAAACCAAATGCACGGGCTTGTTTTAAGAGCGTGAGCATAGGCGTTTTTGACGGAGGGTTTGCGTTTGGCGGAAAGAAGCCAAAAATTTCATCCATGTATAGGATCGCTCTAAGTGAGCTAGTGCCCTCTGTGCCGCGCATCCACGCGATGATCTCGTTTAGTAAAAGGGTGACAAAAAACATCCTTTCAGCGTCATTTAGATGTGAGATCGTAAAGATATTACACTTTGCTTTACCGTTTTCGTCAAAAAGCATCTTTGAAATTTCAAGTCTAACGCCCTGTGTCCAGCCCTTAAAGCTTGGGCTTGCGATGAGTGCGTTTATCTTCATGGCAAGCTTTAGGCGCTCACTGCTTGGATAAAAGGTATCCACGTCAAAAACGCCTATCTTTTTAAACGGCGGATTTGCTATGAAATTTATGAGCTCTTCGATGCTGACGTCTTTTTGCTCTTTAAATTTGCTCTCAAATATAGTGGATATAAGCAGCTGTTCTTTTGAGCTCATATCCTCTGAACTCATGCCAATAAGCGATAGCACCGACGCTGCGAGTGAGTTTATATAGTTGCTAAAAATTTCTTCGTCACTAATATTTGGGCAGGCAAAGTCGCTAAGTAGCGCCACACCTATGCCAGCTGAGCTTTTTGGTGTGTAGATATTAAAGCTAGCGCTATCTTTTAAAATTTTTACTCGCTCAAGGTCTTGAAAGCTCGACTCTATGCCGTTTCTCCAAAGCTCGGCCTGAGAGGCGGCAAATTCCTCTACGCTTTGACCTTTGTTGGCTGCTTCTGCTTCATCGACGTATGGTAAAAAATCCTCCGGCCTCATCTGCGGAAAGGTGAGGGCTAAATTTGTGATATCGCCCTTTGGATCGATGATGATAGAGGGGATGTTGTCTATGCAGGCCTCTTCTAAAAGCGTGATACCAAGGCCCGTTTTGCCGCTACCAGTCATACCGATAATGGCTGCGTGAGTGGTTAGGTCCTTGTTTTTATAAAAAAATGGCTCTTTATCTTTTAGTCCGATGTAAAAAAGTTTTAAATTCTCTTGTATGGTTTTCACTAATTGCCTTATTCGTATAAATTTATACGTGAGCGAAGCTCGTCAAGCGTCTCTTTTATACGTTTTTGCGTAAAATATTTTATCGTTTCATCATCATCGATAAGCTTCATACAGTATCTAATGTAACCTTTATAGGTTATTTCAGTAACTAATTTTAGCCTTAAAGAAACTCTTTTTACCATTTTTTCAGACATCAAGAGATCAAAATTGACTTCTAATTCTTCGTTATCTTTAAAATTTGCAGATTGTGAACTTAATACACTTATGCCGCCTTCGGAAACATCATAAAGACTACCTTCTATCTTGTCTTGTTTGCCTTTGATAATAGTTTTGGTAAAACGATTTGGTAAAATACGTTGGAATTTTCTTTTGTACGCATACATTGTTGTATTTAGCGAGAAATTTGAAAAAGTAACACTTTTATCTGTTATATTATAATTTATGATATCTGCACACAAAGGCTTTGAGAAAAAGCTATTTGGCAAAATAAAACCTTTGCCGTCTTGCTTCATGGCTAAAATTTGCATCATATCCACGCGAAAAACGACACTATCTTCTTTAACTTCTAAAATTTCAGCCTCATATTTTATATTTAGTCCATCATATAAATTTAAAAGCTCTGGCCTTACCTTGGCTTTTTTCATGCGAGTGAAAGTATTGATCGGATCTTCATAAAAAAATGTTCCGGTTTCGATCATGTCTTTTACATTTGTTTCTTGCTGATCTTTGGCACCACATAAAATTTCTTTGATTCTTGAAACGGCATTTACGAAATAACCTACGAAAGTGCTATTGTCGCAAGAGTGACTAAAATTTAAGGTCAAATTTAAAAGTAGAAAATTGATTAATTCATCTCTTGCATTTGATTTTGGTATTAGATTATTCAAATCATCTTGTAGCTGTGTAGCATTTGGCTTTTGAATAAGTAGTGTATCAAAGATATTTTCAAGGCAAATTTTTACCTGATCGTGCGGTACGATAAATGTTAGTTGCCTACAAAATTTGATACCGTCATCGATAAATTTATCTCTTAATTTAAGTATGCTATCTTCGCAATTTATTACAAGCTCTTGCCTGCCTTTAAAATCCATGTAGTCTCCGGAATGTTATTGATTAAAGCCAAGGCTATGATATAAAAAGTTATATTAAAAAAGTATTTAAATTTATTTGGAGGAGAAATTTCTAGGTAAAGGATACCTAGAAATTTCTGTTGATTATAGTTTGCCTT
This sequence comes from Campylobacter concisus, assembly GCF_001891085.1. NCBI lineage: Bacteria > Pseudomonadati > Campylobacterota > Epsilonproteobacteria > Campylobacterales > Campylobacteraceae > Campylobacter > Campylobacter concisus. The sequence continues at coordinate 100,755 of NZ_JXUP01000004.1, read as the reverse complement.
CGTTGTGTGAAAGGTAGTCAGCAACACCTTCAGTGCTTGGTTTCATGCCAGCATCACCTTTGTTCCAGCCAGCTGGACAAACTTCGCCGTGCTCATTTGTAAATAGCATAGTATCTACCATTCTTATCATCTCATCGATGTTTCTGCCAAGTGGAAGATCGTTTATAACTGCGTGGCGAACAGTGCCGTCTTTATCTAGCAAGAAACTACCGCGAAGCGCTACACCAGCATCTTCTAGAAGTACGTCAAATCCGCGAGCTATTGATTTTGTCATATCAGCTACGATAGGGAAGCGAACTTTACCAATACCGCCTTTGTTTACCGGAGTCTCTTTCCATGCAAAATGTGAAAATTGGTTGTCGCATGAAACTGCGATAACTTCGATACCACGTGACTTGAACTCGTCATATCTTTTGTCAAATGCGATAATTTCGCTTGGGCAAACAAAAGTAAAATCCATTGGATAGAAAAATACAACCGCGCCTTTCTCGCCAATATTTTTATAAAGATTAAAATCATTTACAATTTGATTGTTTCCTAAAACTGCTGCAGCTGTAAAATCAGGTGCTTTTTTTGTTACTAACATTTGTTCTCCTTAATAATAAATTTTATTGATTGCGAAATTATATCTATTCAAAATTAAATTTAGTTTAAACATATTTTAGAAATTTTTGTTTAGCAAATTTAGCGTTATTGGCAAGAGTAGAAAATAGATTTTTATTAAAAGCGATAAAAATTTGAATTTTAAAAATTTTATTGATGAGAGTATTTGAAAGAAATTAGTAAAAGCGTTGCTAAAAATTTAAAAGATTACTTGCTGTAATTATTGTAAGTCGCTAAAATTTTTTCCGCCAAATTTTAGTATTGCTGATCCCCATGTAAAACCGCCACCAAAAGCGTCAAGAAGCAAAACTGAACCATTTTTGATGCGGCCGTCTTCATAGGCATCATTTATAGCCATCGGAATTGAAGCAGAGCTTGTATTGCCATATTTAGCAACAGTTAAGACACACTGCTCATCTTTAAAATTTAATCTATTTTTTACTGCATCTATTATTCTTATGTTTGCTTGATGAGGTATAAAAAAATCGATATCTTCGCTTTGCATTTTGTTTGCATGCAGAATTTCTATTACGCTTTTGCTAAGTGTTTGAACTGCTATTTTAAAAACTTCATTTCCACTCATATGGATGAAATTTAGTCTATTTTTTAGTGTTTCCTCACTGGCTGGAAATACACTCCCGCATCCTGGAGTTATTAAAAGTTCAGCTTGTTTGCCGTCACTTGCTGTATGAATATCGATGATCTCATTCTCATTGCTACTACTAATTACAGCCGCGCCTGCCCCATCACCAAATAGTATACAAGTGCTTCTATCTGTATAGTCAACAATAGAGCTTAATTTTTCGGCTCCGATGATTAAGATATTCTTTTTGGCGCCACTAATAATGAGAGAATTTGCAAGTTCTAAAAGATAAATAAAACCTGTACAAGCTGCACTTATGTCAAATGCTGTAACTCCATAATTTAGACCCAAATTTGCAGCTATTTTGCAAGCGGTAGATGGCATACAAAGATGATCTGGGGATATTGTAGCACAGATGATTGCATCGATTTGAGATTTATCAAGTCCTGAGCGTTTTATAGCTAATTCACCAGCCTTTGTACCAAGGTCACTTGTTGTTTCGTTAGTTGCAATATGCCTTTGCTCGATACCTGTTCGCTTTACTATCCATTCATCACTTGTTTCAACCATTTTCTCAAAGTCAAAATTTGTTAGAATTTTTTCTGGAATGTAAGAAGCGATAGAAATCAGTGAAGCTTTTGGCATATTTTACCTTGCAAAGTGCGAAAGTTCTTCTTCGATAACTTTATTTATATTTGAATTAGCAAATTTTATTGCTTGAAAAATTGCATTTTTTATAGCTTTTGAATTACTTTTGCCGTGACTTATGATAACACAACCATTTACACCAAGAAGCGGTGCACCACCATATTCGTCATAGCTAACCTGTTTTTTAAGTGTCTTAAAAACTTTTCTCATGAGTACAGAGCCAGCTATAGCAAGAGGTGATTTTTTAATTTGTTTTTTGATGATTTTGCCTATTGCATCTGCAACGCCTTCACTAGTTTTTAAAAGAATATTTCCCATAAAACCATCACAAACCATTACATCGATACTGCCATCAAAAATTTGATTACCTTCTGCATTGCCAACAAAGCTATCAAGCCTAGAAACTAATTTAAATGCTTCTTTGCTAACTTCATTGCCTTTGCTTTCTTCTTCACCATTTGATAAAAGACCAACTTTTGGCTCTTTTCTACCTAAAATTTCTTTTGCATAGGCTTCACCCATTATGGCAAATTGAAACAGATGCTCACTTCTGCAATCAACATTTGCACCAACATCTAAAACTAAAGTAGCAGATTCTTTTGAATTTGGCATAAGTGTTGCAATTGCTGGGCGAGAAATATTTTTTAGTCTACCAATTCTTAGAGTAGCTAAACTCATAGTTGCACCACTATGACCAGCAGAAACTACAGCATCAACTTCCTTATTTTTTAAGAGTTCAATTGCTTTGTAGATCGTACTATCTTTTCTCTTGAGTGCATCAGTTGCACCATCTGCCATTGAGATAACTTCGCTAGCTTCTAAAAATTCGATATTTTTTAAATAAGATTGTGGAATGAGTGGTTTGATGACATTGCTATCGCCAACTAATACAGCTTTAAATTCTGTCTCTTTTAGTGCATCAATAACACCAGAAATTATAGGATCTGCACCAAAATCACCACCCATAGCATCGATAGCAATGCGAATCATATTTTAATATTCACCTGTAGTTTTGTTTATACGGTGAGGCATTTTCCAAGAACCATCTTTGTCTTTTACAGGTACTGGAAGTGTAACTTTATAATGTGTTCTACGTTTTGCTGCACGAGAATGACTCACTCTTCGCTTTGGTACTGCCATTTTTACTCTCCTTTATAAATTTTTACATTTTTCACAATAGAAATAATCACTTTTAAAAGCTTCTAACTCACTCTCAAAGACTTCTTTTAAATCAATATTGCCATCAAAAAATTCCATTGTATCGCTAAGCTCATTTTCGCTATCTTTATAGACACCATCGCTTAAATTTAGCTCTACATCTTGATCGATAGGTAGCATAAATACTTCACCGCATCGATCGCAAACATAATTTATATTCCCTTTTATTTTACCTTGACATTTTACCAAAAAAGGGTCTTTTCTTTTTAAAATTCCAATAAAAACTAAATTATCATTTTCTACTAGCTCAAAGCTTATATCTTTGTTTACTATTTTAGAAAAAGATATAATCAATTTTCTTGACCTAAAGTTAGCAAATTTCTCTTGAAGCAAAGAAGAAATTTATCTCATTCACGGCATTTTCTAGGCTGTCACTTCCGTGAACTGCATTTGCATCAATGCTATCGGCAAAATCAGCCCTTATAGTACCAGGAGTTGCTTCTTTTGGGTTGGTAGCACCCATAAGCTCACGGTTTTTAGCAACAGCATTTTCACCTTCAAGTACCATAACCACAACTGGTCCACTAATCATAAATTCAACCAAATCATTAAAAAATGGTCTATCTTTATGAACAGCGTAAAATGCTTTTGCATCGCATTTGCTAAGTTGGATTTTCTTTGCAGCTGCGATCCTTAAGCCATTACTTTCGAATCTATCTATAATCTTTCCAACAACATTTTTCTTAACAGCATCAGGCTTAATAATAGAAAGTGTTCTTTGCATAAATTTTTCCTTAAATCTAGGTTATTTAAATTGAAGTTGGCAATTATATCAAATAAAGCTTAAAAATAAAATAGGCTCAAATAGAGCCTAAAATTTATAAATATAAATTTATTGAATAACCGGAATTGAGCCATTACGTGCATCAGCACCGATTTGATCGCGAGAAGGTTGTCCTGCTACAACAGCGTCCCATACAATACAACCATCAGTTGGACAGGCAGAAGCACAGGCTGGCTCATCATTATAGCCTACGCACTCAACGCATTTATTTGAATAAACATAGTATGTATCTGCTCCAGTTGGGTTGTCGCTATCATCAACGATAGCTGAAACTGGGCATTCATCAATACATGAACCACAGCTTATGCATATATCAGTTATTTTTACAGACATTTTTTCTCCTTAGATTAAAATTTGGCGTAGAATATCAAAAAAAGCTGAAAATGATATAAATAAGCCCTTAAATTTAACTGCGGTCTTAAATTTTAGAGAAACTACTTTATAAATCTTTTATCACTTTTAGACTAAATTTACAGATTAAAATTTTAAAAAGGTTGTATAAATTTAATGAACGATATTATTGAAATAACTGGCGCAAGAGAACATAACTTAAAAAATATAAATCTTAAAATTCCTAAAAATAAATTAGTAGTTTTTACCGGTCTTAGCGGAAGTGGCAAGAGCACGCTAGCCTTTGATACACTCTATGCTGAGGGGCAAAGAAGATATATGGAGAGCCTTAGCAGCTATGCTAGGCAGTTTTTAGACCGTGTGGGCAAGCCTGATGTCGATAAGATCGAGGGTTTAACGCCGGCTATTGCGATCGATCAAAAGACGACTTCTAAAAACCCTCGTTCGACAGTTGGTACTATTACGGAAATTTATGATTATCTAAGGCTTTTGTACGCAAGAGTCGGCGTTCAGCACTGCCATAAATGCGGAAAACCTATCTCAAAAATGAGTGCGAGCGATATTATAAATGAAATTTCAAAGCTCCCACTTGGCGCAAAAGTGATCATCTATGCGCCGCTAGTTCGTGAGAAAAAGGGCACATGGGCGGATTTGATCGAAAATTTACGCCAAAAAGGCTTTGTAAGGGCGCAGATAGATGGCGTGGTAGTGAGGCTTGATGAGGAGATCGAGCTTGCTAAAACAAAAAAACACACGATAAAGGTCATCGTTGATAGGATCGCTATCGATGAGCAAAATCACGAACGCCTTGCAAGCGACGTGGAAAAGGCGCTAAATGAGAGCTTTGGCGAGGTCGAGATAGAGATCGCAAATGCTGATGAGCTGGGCTTAAAAGAGAGCTTTATACATTACAGCGAGCACATGGCTTGTTTTGATTGTAAAATTTCATTTACGCCGCTTGAGCCGCTAAGCTTTAGCTTTAACTCGCCAAAGGGTGCTTGCGAGCACTGCGACGGACTTGGCATAAGATACAGCCTAGACATGAGTAAGATCATCGACGAGGAAAAGTCGATAGAAAACGGCGCGATCAAGCTGCTTTATGGCTACAACATGAGCTATTACTATAAATTTTTACTTGCTTTTTGCGAGCAAAATGGCATCGATACTAAAAAGCCCTATTATGAGCTAAGTGAAGATGAAAAGAGGCTTGTTTTATATGGAAATGTCAAAGAAGTTGAGTTTTTTTGGAAGCGAAATAAGCTGCTTAGAAAGTTTGATGGTGTTGTTAAAATTTCACACGGGCTTTTGAAGGATTACAAAGACTTTGACGAGTATATGAGTGAGAAAATTTGCGATGCTTGTAACGGCCACAGACTAAAGCCTCAAAGTCTAGCAGTCAAAGTCGCTGGCCTTGGGCTTGGTGAAATTTTAGATATGAGTATAGAAAACTGCACCGCATTTTTCTCAAATGAGAAAAATTTTGCCTATCTTAGCGACTACGACAAGGCGATCGCAAAGCCCATCTTAAAAGAGATCAACGAGAGGCTTTTCTTTTTGTATGACGTGGGGCTTGGCTATTTGTCGCTTGGGCGTGATGCTAGGACGATCAGCGGTGGTGAGGCGCAGCGTATCAGGATCGCGAGCCAGATAGGAAGCGGGCTAAGTGGCGTCATGTACGTGCTTGATGAGCCAAGCATCGGCCTTCACGAGCGCGATACGCTAAAACTCATAAAGACGCTTAGAAATTTACAAGCCAAAGGCAACTCTGTAATTGTCGTCGAGCATGATAAAAAGACGATAGAGGAGGCTGACTATATCGTAGATATCGGCCCTGGAGCTGGTAAATTTGGCGGTAATGTGGTCTTTGCAGGCAGTTCAAAAGAGCTTTTAAGCTCAGACACCCAGACCGCACAATACATAAATGGTAAGAAAAAGATCAACTATCAAAAAAATAGAAAAGCCGAGAAGTGGCTTGAAATTTCAAATGTAAATATCAACAATATCTCAAATTTAACCGCGAAATTTCCGCTTAGAAACCTTGTAGGTATCACTGGCGTTTCAGGATCTGGCAAGAGCTCGCTAATACTTCAGACCTTGCTTCCAGAGGCGCAGGAACAGCTAAATAGAGCAAAAAAGGTAAAAAAGATAGCTGGGGTAAATTTAAGTGGACTTGAGAATTTAGACAAGGTCATATACCTAGATCAAAGCCCGATCGGCCGCACCCCACGCTCAAATCCAGCGACATATACTGGCGTGATGGATGAGATAAGAAATTTATTTGCACAGACCAAAGAAGCTAAACTTAGGGGCTATAAAATAGGGCGCTTTAGCTTCAACGTCAAAGGTGGACGCTGCGAGAAGTGCCAAGGCGAGGGCGAGATCACGATCGAGATGCATTTTTTACCTGATATAAACGTGGTTTGTGACGTTTGTAATGGTGCTAGATATAACGCTCAAACCTTGGAAATTTTATACAAGGGCAAAAACATCGCTGAGGTGCTAAATATGAGCATCGACGAGGCAGTTGAGTTCTTTAAAGCTGTACCAAAGATCGCTTCAAAACTCACCACACTTCAAGACGTAGGGCTTGGCTACATCACTCTCGGACAAAATGCAGTCACACTAAGTGGCGGCGAGGTGCAACGTGTGAAGTTAGCAAAAGAGCTTAGTAGAAGCGACACTGGAAATACGCTTTATATCCTTGATGAGCCAACGACGGGGCTTCATTTTGCCGATGTTGATAGGCTAGTAAAGGTGCTAAATCACTTAGTTGATCTTGGAAATTCAGTCTTTGTGATCGAGCATAATATGGATGTTATCAAAAACTGCGACTATATCGTCGATATGGGGCCAGAAGGCGGTGCAAAGGGCGGTAAAGTGATAGCGTGCGGCAGTGTAAAAGAAGTAGCTAAAAATTATAAAAAAACTGGTAGCTACACTGGAGAATTTCTAGCACAAGAGCTTGAGGAAATGAAGAAAAAGTAGAAATTTAGCTCAACCGTTTCTTTGTAAAATTTGAAACGGTTGAGGCGTGTTGGAGCGTTAGCTAATTTTTAAGGTCGATTTTTCATCTATCGCACTTAAAGCCAGAGCCCAAAATAGTAGCATTAAAAGGGCATTTTCATGGTGAAATGTTGTATTTGCAAGTGAGATTATATTATTAGCCATAAGCATTAAAAATGCAAGAAAAACTATGCTATTTTGTCTAAAATTTTTAATGAATTTTATAAAGAGTGATAGTTGAAATACCAAATATGCAAGCAAGGCAACGATGCCCTTTTCTGTTAAAAATGTTAAAAAGGTATTGTGTGCGTGACCAACATGAACTTCAACATTGCCTGGAAAATATTTTGTTATATCAATGATCTTAAACTCACCAGAACCTATCCCAAATAAAGGGTTTTCAAGCCACGTATAAAATGCGCTAGCAAAGATCGGATATCTAGTCTCTGATCCAGTAACCCCCTTTGTTAGTTGACTATACAATCTATCATCTTGAGTGATATTTGTTGATATATACATATAAGAAATAGCTATTACACCAAATAAAATTATCAAGCCTAGTAAAAATTTTATTTTTATCTGTTTATTTAAAATTTCAAAAAGCAAGTAAGTAAAAATAATGATTGGCAAAAGATACATTGCAGCTCTAGAGCCAGCTATCATTATACCAAGGACGCAAATTCCGGCAACACTTATGCCTATATACTTTTCAAAAATTTCTTTGCTATTTATCGAAACTAATGCTACACAAAAAACTAGTAGCATAAAAATAGCGCTATGATTTACGTGTCCTATTGATTTAAGCTCAAAAAGCGCTAAAGGATCATTTGAAGTGAATTTTTCTATACAAGCAGGGATAAATGCAGCAATAAAACCAGCAAATAAGGCAAAAAATAAAAATTTAAAATTTATTTTTTCTATGCCAACACTTCTGGCTACAAAGAAAAATAGCATACACCTTAGCGGATCAAGTGCTCTTGATACAGAAACTCCATTTATAAGGCAACTTATAAAAGTAGCCAAAACAAAGATAAAAAGCGAGATATTTATGAGATCAAATTTAAATTGCTTTTTTTCTTTGACGCAAATATAAATTCCAGCCAAGACGAAAAGTGTAAGTGAAATTTGCTTTAAGCCCTCAGTTACTGGCAGTGTAAATAAGACAATAACTAAAAAAAGATTGTAGAGCTTAGACACGATGTCGTTTTTCATGCAGATCCTTTAAATTTTTAAGTGGACATTTTATCATTGCCGAACTAAAAATAATATACAATTAAACAAAAATTAAAAGGAAGTATCGTGCCTGATGTGAAAATAAGCTTTGTAGTGCCTGTTTTTAACAAAAAAGAGCACATTAGGGATTGTTTAAATTCGCTTATATCTCAAGACATGGATGATATTGAGATTATAGTTATTAATGATGGAAGTACTGACAATACGCTAGAAATATTAGAAGAATATAAAGATAAAATAATATTAAAAACAAAGAGCAATGCCGGTGTTAGCGCTGCTAGAAATGACGGTATATTGCTAGCTAGTGGCAAATATACTATCTGCGTCGATGCTGATGACTATGTGGAAAAAGATTATGCTTCATGCGTTTATGATATCTCAGAAAAATTTGATGCCGACATAGTGATAACAGATATGTGTAAGGTCTATGGTCATAAAAAGCTCCTTTTTAAGGATTTTGAGACAAAAGAGGATGGCGTAATCAATAAAAACGAGTATCTAAAAAGGCTTTTAGCCTCAAGGCATAACAAAGTCTTGCATAATGCGGCAAACAAGGCGATTAGGACTAAAATTTTAAAAGAAAATTTATTTCCAGTTGGGATCACGCAAGCTGAAGATTTTCACACTGTAGTGAGAAATGTTATAGCTTCAAAAACCCTTGTAAAGCTAAATAAGGTTTTTTATTGCTATAAGATAGGAGACAACAACACTGCTGGCTTTGAAAAATTAAAAGCTGTGATGGATCATAAATTTGTCTATGACGACATAATCTCAATTTTAAAAGACAAAAATTTAGCTCTTGAAATGGTGCCAGATCTAGAGCTTAGAAAGATAAAAAGCGTCTATATACCAGCCATTTTGGCAAGACCAAATCTAAAAAATAGTAGCTATGTAAAGGCACTTGATCTTTTTTATGCAGATATTGATAGCATCATAAACTCAGCTGGTTTTTCAAAGCTTAGACTAAAGCAGAGAATTTTGCTTAAAGTGCTAAAAAATGTAAAATCGTACGAAAATGTATCAAAAATTTTAAAAATCTTTAATACAATAAATGGCTTTTTGTCAAATAAAAAAATGAAAGAATTTAAAGAGTAGAAAATGATAAATATACTTGAGCTTGAAAGCTCTCTTGGATTTGGTGGGCAAGAACACCGTACACAGCGTGTGATAAATGGGCTAGATAAGAGTAAATTTAAGGTTTTTTATGGGCTAAATCCTGGCTCAAAAAGCCTTGAAAAGCAGATAGAGTGCGAATTTGTCGAGTTTAATCTCAAAAAGTCTTTTAATATCTTTGAAATTTTAAAAATTTGCAAATTTGTAAAGCAAAATAATATAAAAATCATCTCAACTCACTCAGGTAAAGATGGCACCATTGGAGCGATTGTTGGTAAAATTTGTGGCGTTAGCGTGGTTCGTACTAGGCATTTACAGCTGCCTATAACATCGCCCTTACCTTACAACCTAAGCACAAAAGTGGTCGGCGTTTGTGACTCAGTTTGCGCTGATCTTATCAAGAGAGGCGTCAAAAAAGAGAAGGTGTTAAAAATCTACACTGGCATCGATACGCAAAAATATACGCCAGAATTTAAGATAAATATGAAAAAAGAATTTGGCTTAAATGACGACGTAGTTGGAATTTGCATCGTTGCAGTGTTAAGAGCTGCTAAAAATCATAAGCTATTAATCGATGCATTTAGCGAGTTAAATTTAGAAAAATCAGCCCTTTTTATCGTAGGTGATGGCCCGCAAAATAAAAATTTACACGAATATATAAAAGATAAAAAAAATATCTTTATGCTTGGCAACAGAACCGATGTGAGCGATTTTTTGGGCTCACTTGATATCTGTGTGTTACCTTCAGAGATGGAGGCTATCGGTGGAGCGCTGCTTGAGGCATCTTCGTGCAAGTTAGCTACTATTGGAAGCGATGTGGGCGGACTTGGCGAGGCGGTAAGTAATGGCAAAAGCGGATTTTTATTTGAAAATGGCAACAAAGAGGAGCTAAAGAAGGTGCTCGAAAGGCTCATTTTGGATGAAAATTTAAGAAAACATATGGGTGAGTTTGGCAGAAAGTATGTAAAAGAGATATTTAGTATCGAAAAAATGATAGAAAATACTCAAAATTTATATATGGAACTTGCAAAATGAGCGTAACAGTTTTAATGTATCATCATGTGCTTGAAAAGAGTGGGTTTATTGCAAGTAGCGTAGATGAGTTTAGAGATCAGATGAAATTTTTAGCTCAAAATGGCTACAAATCGCTAAGTTCGGCTGAGTTTGTGGCATATAAAAAAGGTGAGCTTAGTGTGCCTAAAAAGAGTGTCTTTATCACATTTGATGATGGTTGGAAGGATAATTTTGTCTACGCATATCCTATTATCAAGGAATTTAATCTTAAAGCGACTATTTTTCTAGTTGCTGGCTGGATAGAACAGGCGAGTAGAAAAAGTGGCGAGTTTATAGAGTTAGATCATAACGAATACAAAAATGCTGCACCAACTAGACCTGAAGATGTCTTTTTAAACTACGAGGAAATAGCAAAGATGAAAGAGTGCTTTGACTTTCACTCGCATACTTATACGCATTTTGATGATTATTTTGGTATTTGTGAAATGAAAGAAAATTTTACAAAATGCAAAGAATTTATGTATAAAAATTTTGGCTTTGATGACAAGCTACTTTGCTGGCCAAGAGGTAAATTTAATGATGAGCTAAAAAATGTGGCAAAAAGCGTTGGATATGAGGTTTTTTTTACAACAAAGCGTGGGATAAATAAACCTGATGGTGTACTTGATGATATAAGGCGCATAGCGGTAAAAAAAGATGCAAGCTGGTTAAAAAAGACACTATTTATCTATCAAAATGACTTTTTAGGCTCACTATATTCAACACTAAAATCTTAAGAGAAATTTTACTTTGTAAAAATTCTCTCATTTTTAGCTATATGTTTTTCATAAAATCTTGAAATTTTGTATGAGAAATTTTTATTAGATTTTTTAAAAAGAGAATTTATCTTCTCTTTTTGCTTTCTTTGGATTTCTAGGCTAGAGCTATTTAGCTCCTCTGGATGAGAAAAGATGTTGCTAAAATACATTTTTAGATCAGTATTTTTTAGGATCGCTTCCCATTTATCGGCTCCGTAAAGACCATCTTTGTAAAAATCAAGCAGAGCTTTTGCACTCTTTCTTGTTAGAATGTAAGCGGCCGTTCTATATATACTAGCGTATGAGTATGGTGAGATAATATATAAATTTTCGTTTATTTTTTTACCAAAAGCACGAAATCTACTATTTAACCCATCTTGCACTCCGCATATCAAAATGCTATCACTACTTATATCTTTGCATAGCAAAAAGGCCTTATTTATTAATTCGTCATTTCCAATAACATCATCCTCTAATATTAAAGTAAATTCCGCGTTGCCTTGTAAAAAATCCTCATAAGCTTTTATGTGTGACATTGTGCATGCTAGCTCACCTGGAGTCGCAATTAATGGTGGTATTTTAAATTTATAATCTTCATCACAAGATTTTAACAAGCAATCTATCATGGCGCTGTAATACTCATTGATGCTAAAATTTTTAGCATCAACTGCATCTATTATTTTAAATTCATCATATCTGTTAAATTGTCTTTGTAAATTTTGCCTTCGCTCTTCATCTCTTTTTAATGATATTATATAGATGGGATTATTCATTTTTTGCTCCAACTTTTAAGTCAAATTCTAATTTGACTTTATATGCAAGGCCTGCTAGATCAAGCTCTTTTTTGTTTATATGCTTTTGTGTGTTGATTAAATCGTCACTAGAATTTCTTTTATAAATTCCAGCGATTCGAGCTTCTTCATCAGCGTTTAAAATACAAAGTATATCGCATTTACTTATACGTAAAAGTGGATTTGTGCTTACGTATATTACGACTTTTACAAACGGCATGATAAATTTAAAAAATGGCTTTAACTCATCTTGATGATCACTTTTGATTTTTATCTTTGGACGAGCTATAAATAAATTTAGACTCATTACATCATCATCGATTACAGCGATTTGATAAGGTTTAAAGTTTTTAAATCCATTTTTTCTAATTTGTTTTGCAAGTGTGCTTTTGCCACTACCATGAAGCCCAGTGAGAGCGATTAAGGCTCGTTTTTTATCTTTTAAAATTTCTTTACAAGCCTCATTTAATGCTTCAAGCATTATTTATAGCCTCTATTTCTAAAATTTGAATATAAATTTCCTAGAACTGGCGTAGAATAGATAAAAAGCTTCTTTTTGATCCTAAAAATGTAATCACTCTCGCTCTTTGCATTGTTTGATATATCGATACGTCTTATCTTAAATTTATCATCTCCTGCGCAAAATCCACCATCTATCACACTAAAGGCAAAGTCATAATACTCTCTCACAACTTTTAGTGAAAGCTCGTTAAAGTGCCCTTTTGGAAAGCAAAAGCCAAATTCTTTTTTTTCAGGAAATAGCTCTTTTATCTTAGCCAGCGAGCTAGAAAATTCCTCTCTTAACTTTGTTTCATCATTGCTTTTACAAGAAAAGTGGCTCGCTGTATGGCTATCAAACTCAAAAAGCCCGCTCTCTTGCATCTGCCTAATCTCGTCTAAATTTAAAAAATACTCCGCGTCTTTATCATAATCGATCTCTTTATGTTTTTTAAATGCAAAGTCGTAATCTTGTCTTTTAAAATCCTTGATCTTATCTGTTATCAAAAAGCAAACAGCTGGAATATTTAGCTCTTTCAAGATAGGAAATGCAAATTTATAATTATCAAAATATCCATCATCAAAAGTTAGTAAAATGCTCTTTTTATGAGCCTTTGCTCTGCCAGCAACGATATCTTTAAACTGGCTGTAGTTTATAAATTTATAGCCCTCATTTAACGCCATCAAAAGCGCCTTTTTAAATAGCTCTGGCTTAATGGCAAAGTCGTTTTTATTGTTATTACAGTGGTGCATCGTTAGCACGCAAACTGGGTAGTTCATTTTTGCTCCAGTAAATTTTTAATAGCCTCTTTTAGCGCCTTGTGGCTAAAGTTTTCATCCACAAATTTAAAGGCGTTTTGTGAGTAAATTTTGGCTTTTTCAGGCTCGTCTATCAGTTCTAAAATAGACTCTTTTAGTGAAATTTCATCTAAATTTCTAGCACAAAGCCCACGCTCTTTATCTTTAACTAGTACATTCATCGGTGCGTTATCGTAGACTACGACTGGTACTTTTGAGCTCATTGCTTCAAGCAAGACCGTACCAAGCCCCTCAGAGTGCGATGCGAAGACATAGATATCAAAGCTTTTTATGATATTTGCCGCGTCTTTTCTAAAACCAGTAAATATAATCTTATCTTTTTTGCTAAAAATCGAGGCAATCTCATTTTTTGTGCTTTCACTGATATTTCCTGCAAAAACTATTGTGGCGTCCTTCTCTTTTAAAATCTCTTTTACTGCGTTTGCAAAGTCGTAGACGCCTTTCTTGCGGTAAAGCGAGGTAAAAGTGCCGATGACTAGCTCGTTTTTGGCGATATGAAACTCATCTCTAAAAGTACTTTTTGTGCTATCGATCTTTTCAACATCAACCGTGCTTGGCATAAAAAAGAGCTTATCTTTGCTAACGCCGATGCTTAGAAGATACTCTTTGACACTATCTGAGATGTATAAAATTTTATCAAATAGCTTTTTGTGCATGAGTTTTGAAAGAAAGCCTTTTATAGGAAAAAGATTATGCCTTTCTTTGTAAAATTTAACGCCTTTGCTTCTGTAAAATAGTCCAGCAATTGCCCCAACCCAGCTATCAGTCGAGCCATGTGTGATCAAGGCATCTATCTTGTTCGAGCTTATCGCTTTGCAAAGTGCTGGCACGCTTTTATGAAAATTTTTCTTATTCATCTCTTGTGTTATAACACTAAAGCCTTCTTTTTTTGCAATACTTTCTATCTGAGAGTTTGGGTTGCAAAAAAGTATGACATTGTGACCCATCTCACGCATAAAACGCATCTCGTTTAGCGTCTTATTTTGCTCGCCACCCCAGTTAAAAAGTGTCTGCGTGTGAAGAATATTCATCTACCTATCCTAAAATTTCTTTTATTTTGGCTTTTATTTTTGGCATTTCGTCGCTAAAATCCATCAATGTTTTTTCTATGCCATGCTTTGCTATGCCCTCTTTATCGCAAGGCACAAAGTCCCAGTCTTTTTGATAGACGATGTGTTTGCCCATACTTTGGATGCCATTTTGCGCTGTGTAGCCATTTTCCATGAGTGAGTTATCCCAAGGCCCCCACTCAAAAGCATTGCTTGGACCAAAAAAGGCTATGACTGGCACATCATTTGCCGCAGCGATGTGCATTATAGCTGTATCCACTCCGATAAAAAGGCTTGAACACTTTGATAGGGCGATCGTTTGTTTGAGGCTTAGCTTGCCACCTAAATTTATAGGCTCGCTTTTGCAAATGTTTAGCACGCTTGCAAGCTTATTTAGCTCATTTTCTTTGTTGTCGCTTGTTAGCACGACCTTTACACCAAGCTCATTTTCGCAGTAGTCGATGAGCTCTGCCATGCTCTCATCATTTGCGCATTTAAACATCCAGCGGCTTGTAAGATGCATATGTACAAAGCGTTTTGGTAAATTTAGATGCTCCACACTCTCGTCCGAAAATACACTCACCTTTTTGCTAACCGGTTCAAATCCCAAAGCCCTTAAAGCGTTTAGATTATGATCGATAGTATGTGAAAAATTTTCATAGTATTTTGCCTTGACGTTTAGAAGTTTATTTATTGATTGATTTTTGCCAAGAAAGCCTACTATTTTTTTGATCTTTGCATATTTTGAGATGATGATGCCGCGGTCTCCCGTGGTTGTTTGCACCGCCATATCGTATTTTTCTTTTTTGATGGCTTTTATAAATTTTATCTCAGTAATTAGCTTTTTAAAAAAGCCAGAATTTGCACTTTGTCTATCGTAAATGTGAATTTTATTTATATAAGGATTGCCTTCTATCATCGCTTCTGTGCCTTTGTTTAGGGCAAAGTCGATGGTTGCATCTGGATAATAATGGTGCAAATTTTCAATGAGCGGCGTGGTTAAAAGTACGTCGCCGATATTTCTAAATTTAATTACAAGTATTTTCATTTTATATATTTCCAAAATGTGTACTGAGCGTAAAGTCTAGCGATAACATAGCCTGCAAAGCCCTCTTTAAAGCCGCCTTTTAGCACATAAAGCTTAAAAAATGTCCACGCTGGGCTTGTTAGAGCTTTAAATAAATTCTTTTTTGCGCCCATGCTTGAGTAGCGATTTTGCTTAGCGATAAACTGCTCGATGCTCTCATATGCATAATGCAAGAAGTGATTTTTAAGCGCTCCAAGCTTTTGTGAGTCATTATTTAAAATGACCTTTTCATGCACGGCTCTGCCATCAAATCCGGCAAAATTTTTGTTAAAAAGCCTCACTGTGTAGTCTGGATAGAGTCCCATATTTTTGATCGCTTTGCCAAAGAAGAAATTTAGCCTAGCTACGTTGTAAGCCATAAATTTTGGCTCTTTTAGCGTACTGATGATCTCATCTTGAAGCTCATTTGTGATCACCTCGTCGCTGTCAAGCACAAAGATCCACTCATTTTTAGCTAGATCCACGCCCTTTTGCTTTTGCGCGCCAAATCCAAGCCAAGCTTGCTCGTGAAATCTCACGTTGCTAAAGCCATCACAAATTTGTCTTGTGCTATCTTTTGAGCCGCTATCAACTACGATGACCTCATCAGCAAATTTAGCGCTCTCTAACACCTCTTTTAGGTATTTTTCGCTGTTAAAAGTTAAGATGACCACACTTAGCATTTATACTCTTTTTCGTAAAATCTTTTAAAGCGTTTGTGAAACCAAAAGTACTCCTCAGGCCTTGCTCTAACCATCTCTTCGCACGCGCTGCACTGCATTTGCGTTACTTTTTGCACCGCTTCTTCTTTGTCAAATTTATTTATATCAATGGCTGGTGAAAAACAAATTTCGCTTATGTTTTCATCTTCTTGATAGATAAATGCATTAATTATTAGTGCGTTTGTTTTTTGAGCTAGCACGCTCGCAGCTGGCGTGTGAAGCACATCTTTGTCAAAAAATTTCACCTTTATGCCATCTTTTGGAGCGGTATTTTGATCGACTAAAATTCCCACTATTCGCCTAGCTTTTAGCGCTTTTAAGATATCTTTTGCACCGCCATCTTTGTTGATGAGCTCCACGTCAAACTGCGCTCTATTTGCCTTTAAAATTTTATCCATACTTTTACTATCAAGCTTTCTGCCAAGTACTGAGACTGCACCAAAACGAGCAGCCATTGCTAAGCTAAAAAGCTCCCACTGCCCAAAATGCGCGGTCGTCACGATAATCGGACGATCAAGCTTAAGCGCTTCAAGCAGATTATGCTCGTTTTTAAAGCTAACTTTTTCAAGCACTTTTTGCTTCGTCGTGTTTTGATTTAGGATAAAATTTATGCCAAGGTATTTTGCGAAGTTGTAGTAGCATTTTTTAGCGATCTCAAGCTTCTCTTCCTTGGTTTTTGACTCACCAAAAGCAAGGTTTAAATTTGTCATAACGACGTGAAGTCGCTTTTTATTAAGCTTCATATACGAAAAAGCTAAAAATTTAGCAAGCAAATCTCTAAGTGAGCTAGGTAGTAAAAATATAAAAAATTTTAAAGTATAAAAGCCAGCTAGATAGAGTCTATCCATTTAGTAGCCTTTTTGCGAAATTTGCAACCGTTTCTGGAAAAATTTCTCTTATACAAAAGTCGTTTTTATCGATACTTCTCGCGTCTATTTGCTTGCCCATATCTATAACTAAATTTTTATCAGTGATGTAAGCATTTCTGTGGCTTGGACGGTTGCCAAAAAGTGTGATAGAAGGCCTATTTACAGCCCAAGCAAGGTGCGTTAGGCCACTATCATTGCCAATTACTAGATCGCAGCTTGCAATGAAGCTTATCATCTCTTTTATGCTAAGTTTTTCAAGTAGCTTTGCTGAGGTGCCTGAGATGATCGCCTCAGCTCTTACTTTTTCGCTCTCACTTCCGTAGCAAAGGTAAATTTCACACTCTTCAAGTAGCCTAATCACGTCTTTAAATTTGTTATAAATTTTGCTCTCTTCGCTTGCGAATGCAGCGATTAAAACACGTTTTTTACCACTTTCGTTTTTATAAATTTCACTTGCTTCAAAGCAAGGCGCTTTTTCTAAAATTTCACTTGCTTCAAAGCTAAAATTTAGAGCAAAAGCCACAAGTGCCAAATTTCTAATGATTATATTTTCGTTGTAATCAATTTTAAATTTATGTCTATAAAGCCTGGCTGCGATCTTTTCTTTTACACTTTCTCTGCTAAAGCCATAAGTTTGCTTGCCTATTATTTTTGCGACGACGGCTGATTTAAAAAGCCCTTGCAGATCGATCACTTTGTCAAATTTACCAAGCGTTTTTAGTATCTTGTAGCTTTGTTTAAAGCTTTGTTTAAGCGGTAAAACGACTAGCTCGTCGATAAGCGGATGATCTTTTAAAAGGCTTGCAAAACGAGCATCAACTAGCCACGTGATATGGGCATTTGGGTGGTGCTTTTTGATAAACTGAAGCACAATAGCTGCGTGCACGATATCCCCAAGAGCGGAAAGTTTGACGATGGCTATTTTTAGTTGATTTTTGTTTTGCATTGATCACTTTAGATATAAATTTTTGGTATGATTTTAAAAAAAAATGCTTAAAAAAGGGCTAAAATGGCGAAAAGTTACATCTGTGTCTTTGACTGCGAGACGATACCTGATGCAAATTTGATAAGAAAAATTTATGGCATTGATGGGAGCGATGAAGATGTGAGCGTGCAAGCGATGGCGCTGCAAAAAGAGGCCAGTGGGAGTGAGTTTTTGCCTGTGATGTTTCATAGAGTCGTGGCGATCTCTGCAGTAATGGCCGATGAATACGGCAAATTTTTAAAAGTTAGCACGATGGAGGGTAAGGATGAGCGCGAGATCATCGCTAAATTTTTAAAATTTATAAATGATTATAACCCAAGGCTCGTTAGCTTTAATGGCCGTGGCTTTGACCTGCCGATGATAATGGTGCGTGCGATGCGCTACAACTTAAACGCAGCGGCATATTACGAGAGCGAAAACAAAGAGCTAAATAAAAATAAATGGGAAAACTATAGAGCCAGATATTCGCCTAAATTTCACCTTGATCTGCTTGATTTTATAAGCGATTTTGGAAGCGTAAGAGGGCTAAAGCTTGATACGCTTTGCGCTAGCTTAAATTTACCTGGCAAGTACGATGTGCACGGCGATCAAGTGCTTGAGCTTTATTATGCTGGTGAGCTTGATAAGATCAATGAATACTGCGAAAGTGACGTGCTTAACACCTACTGGCTCTTTTTAAAATTCGAGCTTTTACAGGCAAATATCTTGCAAGATGACTATATAAATCACCTAAACGTGATGAGTGAATTTTTAGCCAAAAACTGCGCTCACAGAGGATACACTGAGGTCTTTTGCACTGCGATAAGCGACGAGCTAGCTAGACTTAATGGCAAGCTTGATTACGAGATAAAGATCCAAAAAGAAGACGATGAAGAATTTGATGATTTTAGCGATCTTGATGGTGTGAAAGATACGCCAGAGCAGCTAAATGAGCGTTTGGCAAGACAAGGGCTTGATGGACTTTTAAAAAAAGCTAGCGAGGTTGCGTCAGCTGTCAAAAAAGATAAGAGCTTTATCGAAGAGAAACTACCTGAAATAAATTTGGACGAAGAGTAGAAATTCTACGCTTTTAGGCCGTAAAATATCTTTTGCTACCCTATGGAATTAATATCCTGATCCGCGGAATATCACGGATATTCAAATCCAAATTCATACTCTTTTAAAACTCCATTAGAAAAGATGAATTTCTCGTAGTAGAGTGGCATATCAAATTCTTGTAAGAGTTTGCTTTCATTTTGCTCAGTGATGTAGGTGACAATAGAGGTGGCATTTTCTTCTTGCAGATCGTTTGGCTTACCTAGCTTCTTTAAAATTTGGTCTTGTTTGTCGCCAAGTTTGATGCCAGAATTTGTAGTGAAATCTTTTATTTCGCTGAAATTTATATAATCTTTAGTCAAATTTTTATCAAAAAATTTGACATTTATCCTTTGGACCTCACCGCTACCACCACAACAAAAATCGAGCGTCATTATCTGTGTTCTTGATAAATTTATGAAGCTTGCCTTTTCGCCGTCTAAAAAATATTTGATTTTTTTAGATGATAAATTACTTGTAGATAAAATTTTACCTACTTTGATTTTGTCTATGCTTGTTGTGCACGGCAAATTTTCACTGGCTGTTAAATCTAGAAAACCTAAAATTAGAGATAGTATTAAAAAGTGTTTCATTGCAATTTTATTCATCTTTATTAAAGTCGCTCCAGCCGTTGCCAAGATATTTTGGGTTCGGACTAAATTCTTCAGCCCCTATATCAAGATCGCCGCTATTTAGTATCCTGTAATGACCCCATGCGCATGGTTTTGTTTGTACCTTGCCCACCTCGCACTCTCCACAAAATAAATTATTTGCGTACAAATCCTCATCTTCTGATATATCGTCGTATAGCAATTTTTTATCGTTGCCAATGTACCATCTTGTTAGCATGCAGCCTTTAGCTTGAAATTTCTCTGTTTCACCTTTTAGAGAATAGGTCGCTAAGGCTATGCCTTGGGCATTGATTTTGCCTTTCATAAAATCATCAACACCGTAGTTAAAATTTGTATATTTTCTTATTTCAGATATTTTAATTTCGCCGTTAAATGATTGAGTTTTTTCGGCTATTTTGTAGTTGCCAGATACTACATATTTTGACCTTGATATCTTTTTAACACTATCAAAATTTATATATAGTCTGTGATAATTGGCTCCGATATAACCCAAAAATTTTATACGCTTGTCAGCTAAAATGTTAGAAAAATCAAAATCGTCAAATTTATCTTGTTTGGCAAAATGTGCTTTATTATCTAAAAAGCCATCAAAACACTTCTCGGTGGTTTGCTCTGCAAAAAGAGCTGGCGACACAAACAACATTAACCATAAAAGAATTATTTTATTTATAATCTTCATATTTTTCCTCAATCACAACTTTTACGTTATCTATTCCATTGCTCTCGATATATTCTATAAGCTGATAGAATTTGTTTATGCTGCCAGAAACACCTGTAACGTATCTTTTTCCATTTATTTCGCTAACAACGACATCGCTCCCTGGCAGCAAACATCCTTCAGAATGCTTCTCCTTTGCTACCAACATGTATTAATATGGCTCTACTTTTAGTAACATCATTATTATATGATTTTGGAAGTCCATTTTCTAAAAAATTTCCACGCTTATTTTTGGAGTATTTGTCTTTTGAATATTTTGTAGAAATATGCCATACTAGATTATATTTTCCTGCAGGTATTCTTTTGTCTTGACCAGACTATTTTGTGCTTTCGCCATATGGTTCTAATATATAGCCTATTAAATCACTATCGCTAATTTTAAATTCACTTATTGTAGAGCTAGATGAGTGACTGGATGTTTTATATTCCCACTTTCTAGTAATATAAATTATATTATTGTTTATGGTGCAACCCCCAACCCCCTTTATCTCCATCTTCCCACATACCACTATCTACTCTAGTTAAACTCTTTGACTCATTAAATGAGCTAATAAATTTATCCATATTTTTTTGCTTAGCTTGTCATCTTCATATATATTTACATTCTACGCTTGATCTATATTTTTATTTATCAAGACATCATCATGTCTTAGATTGGCTTTAATATCTTTTCTTTACAAGAAGTAGTCATACTACTCCTCTTTTCTATTCTCAGGCAAAACTAAATGACCATTTTTGTCTATTAAGGAGTATTGGATTAACACTATATAAATTAGATCATAGATGTGATACTCGTCATAATCGCCAGCATAGTCATCATATTTTCTTAAGAATTCGGCATAGGGAGCATTGTCTGTTTTTCTTATATGTGTTATTTCTGGAGTAGAGTGGATTATAGGTATATATTTTAAAGTATCTTCAAAGACCTCTTTAAATCTTTCATAGTCTTCACCATAAATTCTTTTAAATAGCTCTTCATCATTTTCAAAAAGCATTAATGCAAGTTTTGCTGTAGAACTTCGGTAGTGTGATTTTATACAGTTAATTGTCATATGTATATAACCTGGCCCTACATCTGGGTTTGGATAGTTCTCTATAGAGTTTATATAGTCTTTTTGGCTGTATGTCATACACTCTTTTTTGGTTTTATTTATCCTATTTTTAGCTATTTGTCGTGCTTTTTCTTTTAAATTTGGATTTCTTTTGCTATTAGATTATAAAGATCGGCAAAATAGTTATCCCTAAAAGAGTTATAGCTTGACTGACATATAAAGTCTTCTAAGGAGTATTTTTTAAATTTATACTTTCCTTTGGTGTCATAGCATGCAAAGCTTGGTTTGCTTTCTAAGCCGTAATCATTTGTAGAATTTATAATCCAATCTAGTTGCCCAAGTTCTTCTGTTTTTCTGCTTGCTTTACTCGGTGTTAGAGGTTCAAATGGATATAAATTTTGTCCTATAAATACAATTGCTAGTAATAAAATTTTAAATTTCATTCTAATTTTTCTCAATAAAATATATTTGCTTTTTAATATATTGCTCAAGTTACCTAGTTACTGCTTATTTTTTCATAAAATTTTTTCTCATGTCATTAAGAATTTTTGGAGTAATTTGATTTATATAAAGTCTATTCTTTTTACCATGATCTACGTAGTAATTTTCTATTTTATTAATTTTTTCATCGTTTGTACTTTCATCTATATATCCAAATTTCCAAGTGTACTCATACAAATAAAATTCTGAGGCTAATTTTTTAAAAAGTATATAAAAGTCTACTATATTTCCGTCTCTGTCTTGAGTTCCGCCTTTAAACTCAACTATATCGCCATTAGCTGTAACGCTCCACATAGACATATCGTCGTAACAAAAACTCCATTTTTTTATCTTGTCTTTGTAAATAATTGCGCACTCTTTTATATCTATTGCCCGTCCCAGGTTATCCTCATTATAATTACGTAAAATCTTTACAGAATAGCTATCGCTGCCTATTTTAAAATAATAGTTAGATGCGTCTTTGTATTTAAAATTTGGTATCTCATCTTTTCCCATACCATTGCAAGCCAGCAATGATACTAATAAAAATGCACTATTTAAAAATTTGAAAAATTTCAGCATTTCTAATCCTTGTGTAATTTTCTTTTCTATCTCTTTTACTTTGGTCGTCGGTTCCCCTATTAATAACATACGTTATTTTATCCACTACATTTTCGTTATTTGAGTCATTTTTACTCTCATCCGCTATTTTGTGTAGATTATTGGAAAGCCAAAACCAAGCAGCACTCATTATCGCGTACTTTCCATATTCGGCTACTAAAGTAGGTCACATCTTCTATTCTTTTATCAAATTTATTAGTCAGGTAAATTCTTGGATGTAAATTTATAAACATCTACGCTACCGTCTTTTTCCTCATATAGCCATAGCTCACAGATATTTTCAGGATTAGTGTCAAAGAACTGAACCAAGAGAGTGTTTTTGTTTATCCATTTAAAATCAAAGTCGTAAGAATAGTTATTTGCGTCATAGGTCTTGTATCTTGTATTTTTCATACGTTCTATGTCTTTTATAGGAGGTTCATAAATAAGAGCATTTAAAATTGGCTCTTTGTACATATTTAATATTGTATCTCCACGGTAATTGACCATACTTTCAACCCAAATTTTCTTTGCAAGCTTTTTACAGTCTTTATTCAAAAACTTTTTAGGTATCGTCTTTTTCTCGCAGCTATTATCATGATCATCTGTTGCAAATGATAAATTTACAGCTAAAAGTAAAGCTAAGATTATTTTAAAGATTGATTTCATAAATATATCGTTCATTATTAATCGGGTAAATTTTTAGACGTAAAACTATATACATCTACGCTACCATCTTCTTCTTCATATAGCCATAATTCACAGCTTGATTTAGAATATTTATCAGCATGAAAATGTAGTTGTACCAAAAGACTTTTGTTGTTTAACCACTTAAAATCAAAGTCGTAACAAAAATTTTTATTACACTCTTTGTATTTTTGATTTTTTAGATGTTGTATTTCTTTAATTTTTAAGTCGTAGTCGCCATATAAATTTAAAATAGGCTCTTTGTATATATTTAATATAGTTGTTTGACGATAGGAAACCTTGCTTTCATTCCAAATGTCTTTTGATATTGTTTTGCAACCTTGACTCAAAAACTTTTTTGATATTGTCTTTTGCTTCCAGCTATCATAATAATCATCTATATAATCATCTGTTGCAAATGATAAATTTACAGCTATAAGTAAAGCTAAGATTATTTTAAAGATTATCCTCATAATATTTCTCCAAAAGTATTTTTGTATCCTTCCTTTAGTATTTCCAGTGGGTCTGCCAGATCCTTACGTCTTTTAAATTTATTGTTCGAATCATTAGTGACAGTTAAAGGATCATCTTTGTTGGCTCCATTTGTAAAGTACTCAAAGTGAAGCATGGTTACTATTTTTTTATCAACTATATTTGGGTGATCACCGTTATCAATCATTAGTCCAGAATATCCTATAACCTGACCTTTTCGTACCATATCACCCGCTTTTACTTTTACTCTTGAAGGATCAACCTCGCCATATCTTATTATAAAGCTACCAAATTCTACTGTGTCGTATTGTATCGTTATGTGATCGGTTTTACAGTAAAAATTACCAGTCTTTATTACTTCGCCATCAGCTATAGATACTATCTCTACATCTGACTTAAATGTTTTTATGTCTACATTCTTTTTAAAAGGCATATCTGTATATAGATCTCTTGCGGCGTGTTGTCTTTTGCCATTATTTCTATTTCTGCCAAATATTGCTTGGCTCTCGCCCTTGTCTCCTAACATAAGCGTCCAGTCATATTCCATGTCTCTATCATTTAAAGGCTTGATTTTTAGTGGAAAAACTATCTCTTTGCCTATCTCTACTTTCACTAAGACTTCCTTATCCCCATCTTCCCACATACCTTTATCTACTCTAGTTAAACTCTTTGATTCATTAAAAGAGTTAATAAATTTATCCATATTCTCTTTGCTTAATAAATTTATACCAAGCTTATCATCTTTATCTGCATTAGACTGATTACTAGAGCTCTCTTCTTTTGCATAAATTTGATAGCTCTTATTTATCTTTTCATCACTTTTTAGCTCTTTGCTTAGCTTATCATCTTCATAGATACTTATCTCATTTGATGAGATATTTTTACTTATATATAAGTAATTATCATTTTTTATTAAAGTATTGTCTTTATTATCACTAAGCTTTAATTTAGCATCAAATGCCTTCTCTTTTGTAGCATGCTCAAACTCATATATAACTAGCTTATCATCTTTAAATTTAATATATAAAGGTATCTTTATATCTATTCTTATATGATTTTTGCCATATCTTGTATAAAACTTAAATTTATCCTTATCGCCTTCAAGATATGCAAAAAATACTATAGTATGACCACCTTGTTTTAGCTTATCTAGATCATCTTTTTGTATAACATCTGAAATTTTAAATGTTATCTCTTTACCTTTTTGCTCTTTTAGGGCTACTACATCTTTTGGATTTGATTTGGATAGTTCATCATACTCTTTACTTTTTATTACCTTATATCCCCAAAGTATCTCTTTATATCTCTTACTACCTTTTTCTTGTTTATATATAGCCTTTAAACATATTGGTTCATTTGTCTTAAATGGATACTCACTATCAGAGATTACATTTGTTATATGATCTGTTATATCTCTTAGCGAGACCTTATTGCTATAGCAAAAGTTAGAGCTACTCTTATCTTGATATCCTAAAGATATTACAGCTGTATCAGTGTGAGCATGAATATCTTTAGTGCTATAAACTTTACTTAGATCACTTGAATAAAGTATAAATTTAGTATCTCCTTTATTCTCTTTGTCTATTGGGATATTAAATGTAGCTGTATATGAGTTTTTGATATCTGAGTCTTCATTTTTTACTAAAGATATACTCTCATATATACTTTTATCAAAGCAGTGATGAAGATATATCTTATCTATATCTTCACTTACCTTACCATCTTCGTTTTCAATGATGAGATTATTTATTGTAAGAGTAAGACCTGAACTTGATGCTGATGTAGGTACTATATTATTGCCATGAGCTAGACGAAGCTTTATGTCAAACATGGCTGAATCTTTATCATCTCTTAGGGTAAAGTTATTCTCTTTAGCAAAATTTAATAAAGAGAAATTTAGGTGTTTGTTGTTAGACGTTTGGTCTTCAAAGTACTTCATGCTTATAGCGCCATCTTCTAGCTTATACTCTATATCATCGCTATTTTGCTTTATGCTAATAAAGGTAGCACCATTTATCTTGTCTTCTTCATTTTTGTTTTCTTGATAGAGTATTACCGTATCTTTGCTCTTTGCATTTTTAAATTTTATCTCTTCATTTTTACTATCTTCATAAGAGTCAAATTTAAAGTCAGTAAGTATTAGCTCGCATAAATTCACCTTGCCATAGTTTGGCCTACTAGAATTTAGCTCTTTTGGATTTAGCTCACTGCAATCAAATGGAGTCTGACTAGCTAGCACAACGGTAAATTCGCTCTTTTTAGGTTGAAAGACTCTAATAGGAGTTGTCATCTTCCTTGGACATAGCAAGAGTATATTTTCTTGTTTGTAAAATTCCTCCTCTTTTTGTCTTAAGAGCTTATTTATTCTTGAAGTGTTTGAAGCATTTGAGCTGATTAAATTTACGCAGTATATATTTTCAAGGTTAAAGGTCTTTGTACTTTGAGTGCTTAATAAAGAATTTATCTTATTAACAAATGGCTGAAATAAAGCCTCACACTTTGATATATCTGATACGTTTAAATTTGATCCATTTTCTTGAAGCTTCATAAATTCTAAATGAGTGACGTTTTGGATGATCTCTTTATTGTTTTGATTTTTTGATTTATATTTTGCTTTGGATATATTTAAATGGCTAAAAATATCTATACACTCGGCAAAATTAACATTTTGTTCATCACTTTCATAAAGCCCAAACTGATTTGAAATTTTTTCTCGCAAAAGAGATATTTTGTTATTTGCTTCATCACTAAAGCTTTCATATGCTAGCCAAAACCAGGCCTTAAAACGATTTTTGCTTTTGATGTAGCTTGCTAGGGATGGATCAATATTACTTTTCTTACTAATATAAAGAAGTGCTAAAAGCGCGACATGCTCTCTTGAAATTTGGTTATTTTGTGTATCTGAAGTAAGTGAAACGGCTTGTAAATTTTTAAGCGGAGAGTTGTTTAATTTTTGATTTATCTCTTGGATTAGCGGCGTAAGCTTTTGTTCCAAGATGGCATTTAGCTGATCTTCCGAGCTAAATTCAAACTCAGGCAAAGTATCGGCACCTCCAGACTTTGCATAAGCCCCTTTTGCGGCGTCATTTATCTTTTTAAAAAGTTCATCTGTATCTATCTTTTCTATGGTAGTCTTACTCGTGGTGTTAGCAATAGTTTGCTTGACATCTTTTATGACTTTGTCTTTGTTGTTTTTATAAATTTGGGCACAAATAAGTTCTATATCATCTTTTAGGCTAAAGCCATATCCAATAAATAGTTTGTTGTTAGATATAAATGGTCTGCTTATGTCATTGTCATATGAAAATTTTATGATATCTATTAAATTTCTTTTACAATTTACATCATTTCTGGGCGTTAGAGGCATTAAACTTCCTTGGAAATTTTTGCTAAATATTAGCACAAACTTAAAAAGTATTCAACAATAAAACTTTATAGTAAAAATTTATGTCAAAAATATAAATTTGAATGTTTTTATTTTTGACAAGGCTACTTAAAAGGGCTTGTAAATTTAAAGCGCCTTTATAAACTCTTTAAATTTATCGCCTCGCTCGGCATAGCTCTTAAACTGATCAAGGCTCGCAGCTGCCGGGCTTAGAAGTGCTATCTCGCTAGTCTTTAGCTCTTTATTTATCTCATTGACAGCATTTTGCAAAAAGCCGCATTTCAAAGCTGGTATGCCAAATTTAGTCGCTAATTTCATGAGTTTGTCACTATTTGAGCCAATGGCGTAAATTTTTACTCTTAAACTCTTTAAGCCTTCAAAAAGTGGCGTCATGTCAACACCCTTATCATCGCCACCAAGTATTAGATGTATGAAATGATCTTTGTAGCGTTTAACGGCCTGTATACTCGCGTCGATATTGGTCGCTTTTGTGTCATTGACCCAGATTCTGCCATTTTTGTCGCTAAATTCTTCAAGCTTGTTTGCCTCGATGACAAAGGTATTTAAAAGCTCCACGTCGCAGCGGTCAAATAAAATTTTCTCTACTGCCAGTGCTAGCAATGCGTCAAGCAAAAATGGCGTTTTAAAATTTATATCATCTACGCTTACGCCACAAAATTTAGCCAGATCGCTCTCATCTTTGTAAGCGATCACTTTTGCCTTTGTTGGCGTGTTGGCGTAAATTTCAGGCACGATCGCCACGCTACTTTCGCTCATGCTAGCAAGCGGCTTTAGCTTAGCCTTTTCGTACTCACTCATGTCGCCATGCCAGCTTAGATGATCTGGAGTGATCGGCAAAAGCACGTAGATACCAGGTGTAGCGTGATTTGTGTAGTGAAGAGTAAATGAGCTAGTCTCAAGTATCCAAATTTTAGCGTTTGAGTCTAAATTTGCTAGTGCGATACCAACATTACCGCCCATGACTGAGCCCTTGCTCTCTAGTAGGTGCTGTGTCATCTTGGTTGTCGTAGTCTTGCCGTTTGTGCCGCTTATCCAGATATTAAATGGCAGATTTTCTTTATAAATTTCATAAAAATAGTCATACTCGCTTACCAAATTTCTAGCTTTTTTAATAAGCTCGTGATGAGGCGGGATACCAGGACTTGGTATCTCTAGTCCGCTTTTTGCTGGATCAAATTCGCTAACTGGCAAAAGAGTGTTGCCAAACTCATCTTTTGAAATTTCACTAAATTTATCATCATAGATATCCCAAAATCCGTCTTTTGTGAAATTCTTTGCGATCGCCTTTATCGTGCCACCGTAGCCAAATAGCGATTTTCTCATGACTTTCCTTATCTGATCTTTAGCGCAGTTAGTGCGATTAGGTTCGCTAAAAGTGCGATGATCCAGAAGCGAACGATGATCTTATTTTCCGCCCAGCCTTTTATCTCAAAATGGTGATGTATAGGCGCCATGAGAAAAATTCTGCGTTTGAAAATTTTAAAGCTGCCCACTTGTAAGATAACGCTTAGGGTTTCAACGACAAAGATGAGGCCTATGATGATGAGTAAGATTTCATTTTTGGTCGTAACGCCCATAAAACCGATATATGCTCCAACGCTTAAGCTACCGCTATCGCCCATAAAGACTTCAGCTGGATGGCAGTTAAACCACAAAAAGCCCATTAATGAGCCAATTAGGGCTGAAGAGACAACAACGCTTTCACCAACGCCTATGATCTTTGGCAAGAGTAAATATGAGCTAAAGACAGCGTGTCCGCAGATATAAGCAAAAACGCCAAGTGTCAGAAGCGAAAATATAGATGGCACAGTAGCTAGCCCGTCAAGCCCGTCTGTTAAATTTACTGAATTTGAAGCAGCGACTATGACCAGTGTCCAAAAGAAAATGGCAAAAATTTTTAAATCTAAAATAGGTTGCTTAAAAAAAGGTAGATAAAACTCGGTGCTAAGCTCGTGACTTGCATATAAAAAAACAGAAATTACAAAGGCTATTAAAAACTGAAAAAAAAGCTTTGCTTTTGGGCTTAGGCCGGCGTGATTTTTTGCTCCTAAAATTTTACTGTAATCGTCCTTGTAGCCAAGCAGTGTAAAGCAAACTAGGCAAAAGAGAGATGTTAAGACAAATGCGTTATCAAGCCTTGCACAAATTACCGTGGAAAGTACGGCTGTGAAGACAAAGACAAGTCCGCCCATGGTCGGCGTTTTGGCCTTTTTTTGGTGAGTTTGCGGGGCAAGCTCGTAGATAGGCTGGGCGGCGTTTTTTGCCTTTGCCCAAGTGATAAATTTGGGCATCAAATAAGCTGTGAGTGCAAAAGCGATGAAAAAAGCGATACCAGCACGGACGGTGATGTATTGAAAGATATTAAAATTTAAAATTTCATAGATATAGTAAAACATGAGAGCCTTTATTTTTAAAAAAAGCAATTTTAGTATAATGGCCTTAAAAATTATCTAAAATTAAGGATAAATTTTCAAAATGAGTCAAAAAACTATTTTAATAATAACTGATGGTATTGGATTTAATAAAAGCGGTAAATTTAACGCATTTGAGGCGGCTAAAAAGCCAAATTACGAGAAATTTTTTAAAGAAATTCCAAACTCGCTCATAAAAACCTCTGGAAACGCTGTGGGACTACCTGAAGGGCAGATGGGAAACAGCGAAGTAGGGCATATGTGTATAGGAAGTGGGCGAGTTTTGTATCAAAATTTGGTCAAAATTTCACGCAGCTTTGCTGATGGCTCGATAGCAGAAAATGAAGCCCTAAAAGCTCTTTTTAAAAAGTGCAAAAAGATTCACATCATAGGGCTTTATAGCGACGGCGGTGTGCACTCTCACATGGAGCATTTTGATGGTATGTGCGAGCTTGCTAGTAAAAATGGCTGCGAAGTTTTTGCTCACGCTATAACTGACGGACGAGATGTTAGCCCAAATAGCGGTATAAATTTCATCAAAAGCTTGGAGGCTAAATTTAAAATAGCAACCGTTTGTGGCAGATTTTACGCGATGGATAGAGATAAACGCTGGGAGCGTGTAAAAGAGGCCTATGGTAGCTTGGTAGAGGGAGCAAATTTAAGCAGCTTATCGCCAAGCGAGTATCTACAAAAAAGCTACGATGAGGGCGTGACAGACGAGTTTGTAAAGCCAGCAAGCTTTAATGGCTTTAAGGGCATAGGCAAAGATGACGGCGTGATCGTAATAAATTTTAGAAATGATAGGGCAAGAGAGATTTGCCAGGCTCTAGGCGAAGAGAAATTTAGCGAGTTTGAGCGCCCTTTTGCTATCAAAAATCTAATCACCATGACCGAATACGACGCAAATTTTAAATTTGAAGTACTCTTTAAAAATGAAAAGATAAAAAACACCCTAAGCGAGGTCATAGCGACCGCTGGACTAAGGCAGCTTCACACGGCTGAGACTGAAAAATACGCCCATGTAACATTTTTTTTTAATGGTGGCGTCGAGGAGCTAGCTAGCAACGAAACGAGGGTGCTCATCCCTAGTCCAAAAGTAAAAACCTACGACGAAAAGCCAGAGATGAGCGCTGCTGAGGTTTGCAAAGCCGTGCTAAAAGGTATGGATGATGAACAGGACTTCATTGTGGTAAATTTCGCAAACGGCGATATGGTAGGGCATACTGGTAACTATGATGCCGCTATAAAAGCAGTTGAAGCAGTGGATACGGCTCTTGGAGAAATTTATGCTAAAGCAAAAGAGAAAAACTATGCGATGATCATCACGAGCGATCATGGAAACTGCGAAGAGATGCGTGATAGTAGTGGTGAGCTACTGACAAACCACACGACTTATGATGTCTTTTGTTTTGTGATGGCTGATGGCGTAAAAAAGGTAAAAAATGGTGGTCTAAACAATATCGCTCCTAGTGTTTTAAAGATCATGGGGCTTGAAATTCCAGCTGAGATGGATGAGGCGTTAATATAAAATAATGGAATTAGTCGAGTTTTTTGGAGCGGATAAAGTCATAACCTTTATGCTCCTTTTTGCGCGTCTTAGTGGGCTTATCGTATTTTTTCCATTTTTTTCTCACAATCAAATCCCGCTTAGCGTAAAAACTTTACTAGTTTTTGCCCTTTGTGTTGTGCTTTTCCCGCTCTCACATGCCCATGAGCATGCTATAAATTTTTTGATCATGGAAATTTTAAGTGAGGCCATGCTCGGACTTTGCGCTGGACTTTTGCTAAATATCGTTTTTGCCATACTTCAAATGGCTGGCGAGCAAATCTCAATGATTATGGGTTTTTCGATGGCTTCAGTGCTTGATCCGCAAACTGGTACAAATTCGCCAGTGATCGCAAATATTTTAAATTTTATTGCTCTTCTTGCATTTTTGATGCTTGATGGGCATCATTTGATATTACAGTTTTACTCCACTTCGCTTTCTGCTATACCGCTTGGAGATTTTTATCCAAGAAGTGGTGTGATGAGCTACGCCCTAAAGCTCTTTGGCAATCTTTTTATGTTTGGATTTGTTCTGGCTTTTCCTATTATCGCGCTTTCTATACTTTCGGATGCTATTTTTGGCATGCTTATGAAAACTATGCCACAATTTAACCTATTGGTCGTTGGTTATCCTATTAAGGTAAGTATTGGCTTTTCGGTTTTGATAGCTATTTTAGCTGGCATTATAAAAATCATAACTGATATGATGGTGCAGATTTTAAACGATATGCCAGCACTATTTTTTTAAGTAAATAGCAATGAAATTTATCATAAAATACAGCCTCAAGCTCTTCAAGGAGGGATTATGAAAGTTGCACTTGTAAATAAAAACCCAGCAGTTTCTCGCCTTATAACATTAAGTTTAAATAAGCTAGGCATAGAATATAGTGAATTTGACGATGTTAATAGTGTTGGAGATCAGTTTGATTATATTATCATCGATAGTGATATGGATAGCAGCGATGTTAATTTAAATCAAAAGATAATGTATCTAGCACCTAGAGGCGGTGAAAAGCCTGATTTTGCTGATGTTATGCTTGAAAAGCCCTTTTTACCAACAGAATTTATTAGTTTGTTTGAACAGAATAGAGATTCTGGCAGTGAAGCAGAGCCAGAGCTTGGACTAGATGAGTCTGCAAATTTTAATGACTTTGACGAAAGCAATAAAAACTTTGATGATTTAGAAAATTTTGAGCTTCCAGAAATTGACATGGGACTTGAAAATTTAGCAAAAGAAGATGATAAGGCAGATAAATTTGATAACGAGGCTTTAGATGATGAGTTTTTAAAAGAGAAGCTAAGTGAACTAGAGGCCGAGGATTTAAAGGATAAAGATATCAGTTTTGATGAAACAGACACTGAACTCATAGATGATGATATGATAAATGACATAGCTAGCAAATATATGGCTG
The DNA here is from genome assembly GCF_001891085.1 of Campylobacter concisus. NCBI lineage: Bacteria > Pseudomonadati > Campylobacterota > Epsilonproteobacteria > Campylobacterales > Campylobacteraceae > Campylobacter > Campylobacter concisus. Next base: position 68,099 of record NZ_JXUP01000004.1, on the reverse strand, counting down.
ATTCAGAAGATATAGATAAATCCTTAGAGCAAAACAATGAGCCGCCTGTGATAAAAGAAGAGCATAGCGATGACTTTGATGAGCTTAGTTCGCTTGTAGATGAGATAGATGATATGGGCGAGAGCGACTTGGCGGATGAAGAGGCTAAAAACGAGCTTGATAAAATGGTCGAGCAAAATTCTCAAAATTTAGAAACTGCCGAGCTTAATGAAGATTTTGTAGATGATATAAGTCAAAGTAAAAAAGAGCTCAGCGAGATCGAATCTTTGGATAAAGAGCTAAACGAAGAAGCTAGCGAAGATAGTGAAAATTTTGATGAGCTAGAGACTGATTTTGGTAGTGATGAAAATTTTGAGCCTGAAAGCAGCGAGGCAAATTTGATAGATGAAGCTAGTCAAAATTTAGAGGAAGATATAGATGAAGAATCTACCAAAGAAGCAGAGGAGATTTCTTTGGATGAAGATATAGACCTTGAAAAAGAGCCAACTAAAGAAGATCATGAAGAAATTTCTGAAGAAGTCCTTGCTCAAGAAGATCTAGGTATGGTAGATGAGGTATTTGAGGAAGAAAATTTTAAAGAAGAGACGTTGGGTAGCCCAAATTTTGATGTAGCGTCTATTGAAGAAATAGATGAAAATACGATGCAAGCAGCATTTGGATTAAATAATGCACCACAAACTAGCTCATGCGATGAAACAAAAATCGATACTGACTATAAAGAAGAGCTAACCAAAAAGATCACAAAACACGTCCATGAGTCGTTAAATGAAAGCTCGCTAAGAGATGTGCTAAAAGATATGAACATAAAGATAAATATAAGTTTTGAGGAAAAGTAGTTGCAAGGACAAATTTTAGTAGTTTCAGGACCTAGTGGAAGTGGTAAAAGCACGCTTTTGGGCCGTCTTTTAAAGGAAGAGAAGGATCTTTATTTTTCTATTTCAAGCACGACTAGGGCAAAAAGAGAAGGCGAAGTCGATGGAGTGGATTACTATTTTATAAAAGAAGATGAGTTTAAAAGTGGCATAGAAAAGGGCGAATTTTTAGAATGGGCGCAGGTGCATAAAAACTATTATGGAACAAGTCTAAAGCCTGTTTTATCAGCACTTGAGGCCGGAAAGATAGTGATATTTGACATTGATGTGCAAGGCTTTCACATCGCACTTGAGAAATTTAAAAGTTACATAACCTCAGTTTTTATAACAACTGCAAATAAAAAAGAGCTTAAAAAACGCTTGAAAAATCGCGGAACTGATAGCGACGAAACGATAGAAAATCGCCTAATGAACGCAGTTGGTGAGATGGAGCACATCTTAGAATATGATTATTTTTTGGTAAATGATGACATTGAAAAGAGTTATAAGGGCCTAAAATCAATTCTTAGAGCGATGAGGTTAAAAAGCTCGAAAATAGACTTAAGACGCGTTATTGATGAGTGGATAGATTGCTAGAAATTCAGGAATTTATGATAACATTTTGAAAAATTTATTGAGGAGAAAAAATGGGTTCTTTTAGTATTGGTCACTGGCTAGTTGTTTTAGCGATTATTGTTTTACTTTTTGGAGCAAAGAAGATCCCAGAACTTGCAAAAGGACTAGGCAAAGGCATAAAGACTTTTAAGGCTGAGATGGAAGATACAACACCTGAAAAAAGTGAGAAAGTCGAGCATAAAGAAGAGAATGCCAATAGTCAAAAAATAGAAGAAACAACTAAAAACGCATAGGTTTTAGAGTTGAAAAATAAAATAAAAGCTGAAATTTCAAAGGTTTTAGAGCGTGAATTTGTGCTTGAAAAGCCAAAGGATAAAAATTTAGCCCACTATGCTACGCCACTTTTTGGCCTTGCAAAGGAGCTAAAAAAGTCGCCAGCCATGATAGCTAGCGAGTTTGCCGATAAATTTAGTGATAGCAAAATAGTTGAAGCTAGTGCAGTAAATGGCTACTTAAATTTCAAGCTAAAAAGCAAGTTTTTAGATGAAATTTCAAAGCAAATTTTGCTAGACAGCGAAAATTTTGCAAAAGAAGATGTGAAAAAAGATAGCTATTTAATAGAATACATCAGTGCAAATCCAACTGGACCACTTCACATCGGACACGTTAGAGGCGCAGTTTATGGCGATACTTTGGCAAGACTTGGCAAAAGACTTGGCTACGCTATCTCAACAGAATACTACATAAACGACGCTGGTAATCAAATTGATCTACTTGGCACTTCGATATCGCTTGCGGCAAAAGAGCAGCTTTTTAATGAAAGCATCGTCTATCCAGAGAAATACTACCGCGGGGATTATATTTTAGATATTGCTAAGCTTGCAAATGAGAAATTTGGTAGGGAAATTTTTTATGATGAGAGTAGAAACCTCGAGCTTGCCGAGTTTGGCAAGGATATCGTGCTTGAGATCATTAAAAAAGATTTAGCGGACGTTGGGATATTTATAGAGAGCTGGGCTAGTGAGAAGGCTCTTTATGATGGACTAGAGCCAACTATAAATAAGCTAAAACGTTCAAATCAAATGTATGAAAAAGAGGGCGCTACTTATATCGCTTCAACTACGCTTGGCGATGATAACGATAGGGTCGTAGTTAGAAATGACGGCAGACCAACATATCTAGCTGGCGACATCATCTATCATAACGCTAAATTTGAGAAAAATTTTGATCATTATATAAACATTTGGGGTGCTGACCACCACGGATATATCGCAAGGCTAAAGGCTGCGATAAATTTCCTTGGATACGATGAAAATAAGCTTGAAGTAATACTTATGCAGATGGTTAGTCTGCTAAAAGATGGTAAGCCGTACAAGATGAGCAAGCGCGCTGGTAATGCCGTGCTGATGAGCGATATCGTAAGTGAGATCGGTGCTGAGGCGCTTAGATTTATCTTTATAAGCAAGGCAAATACGAGTAGTTTGGAATTTGACGTAGATGAGCTTAAAAAAGAGGATAGCTCAAATCCTATCTTTTATATAAACTATGCTCATGCTAGGATAAATCAAGTCTTTGCAAAGGCTGGGAAAAATGTTCAAGATGTAATCAATGCAAACTTCGAATGCCTAGATGAAAATGCTAGAAATTTACTTTTTGAGGCGCTAATCTTGCCTGAAATTTTAGAAGACGCTTTTATCTCAAGGCAGCTTCAAAAGATCCCAGATTATCTGAAGTCACTAGCTGCTAGTTTTCATAAATTTTATAACGAAAACCGTGTAGTTGGAAATGAAAACGAAGATAGCTTACTAAAAGTCTTTGCAGTTGTTGCTATCTCGATAAAAACAGCATTTAATATAATGGGAATTACAGCTAAAGATAGGATGTAGAATTTGCATTCATTTTGGCTAAAAGCAACAAAATTAAATTCGAAAAAAGGTTTATTTAAAAATATCTCAAACTTATGATATTTTTGAGAAGTTAAATGCCTTTTTTCTCAAATATAATCGCAATAGTTTTTACTACGATTTTTATCTCCAGCCAAAGCGACCAGTGTTTGATGTAATAAAGATCATACATGAGTTTTTGTTTGGCGTCGTGTGTATTTGAGCCATAAGGGTAGTTTACCTGTGCCCAGCCAGTTATCCCTGGGCGAACGATGTGGCGTTCATTGTAGTAAGGGATCTCTTTTTCAAAGAAATTTATCCAGTGTCTTCGCTCAGGCCTTGGACCTATCAGATGCATTTGTCCTCGAAAGACATTTATACACTGCGGCACCTCGTCTATACGAGTTTTTCGCATAAATTCGCCAAACTCAAACACTCTCTCATCATTTTCACTAGCAAATTTTGCCCCATCTTTCTCGGCATCTTCCATCATCGAGCGAAATTTTATGCACTCAAATTCCTTGTTGTCTAGCCCAACTCTACTTTGTAAAAAGTAAAGGCTTCCAGGCGATTGCTCGTCTATCTTTCTTTTTACATAAAATTTTAGGCAAAAAAGCAAGATGAAAAGTATCAAGCAGCTAGTATAATCGATCATTCGCTTCAGTGCGTAATCAAAGGCACCATAAGGCCTTATCTCATCTAAAAAATTAAGATTTTCCCCATTTTCTGGGATATAACATTTGTGCAGATAAATTTCTAAAAAATTCTCTACGTTTAGAAATTTTATCTTTTTATACTTCGTTTTAAACTGCAAAAGCGTGAGAAATCTCACCAGTTTGCCATCAACTGGCTTTGCGGTATTTAGCACGATTAGCCTTTGATCGCCTGATTTTATGAGATTTTCTAGTGCGCTTCGCAAGGCTTTTGCGTCGCTATTTTCATGGGATAAAAAATTTACTTGACCAAATTTCTTTCTAAGCATTTCTAGTTCTAAGCTGGTAAAAGCATATTTCTCGCCAAGGATGATCATGCCCTATCCCTTTATCTTTATTTTAAATTTGCATTATAAAATTCGTCTAATTATACCCAAACGTGCTAATTGCATTTTTAAAAAATAGATTAAGGTTAAAATATGTCTCATAAAATTCTCGCTGCGCTTATTCTAGCGCTGATTTGTGCCATTTCTTTTATGCTCTCAAACACACTTTTAGTTAAATTTCACACCAGTCCGCTCATCATCTCTATCATTTTAGGTGCCGTTTTTGCAAATCTTTTTACCAAACAGACTCAAATTTTAAAATCTAGTGGCGTCGTAGCGATTGCTGGGAAGCAAATTTTAAGGCTAGGCATCATACTTTTTGGCTTTAACATAAGCCTTATCGAGATCGCAAGTGTCGGCACTCTAGGCGTGATATACGCAGCTTTTATGGTCTTTGCGACCTTTTGCTTTGCACTTTTTGTAGCCAAAGCCTTGGGGCTTAGCAGGGATAGTGCTGTGCTCATTGGCTCAGGGGCAAGTATATGCGGAGCAGCTGCTGTTATGGCTACTCAAAATGAGATAAAAGCAGACGCAAACAAGCTTGCTATCGCCATTTGCACGGTGGTGCTCTTTGGGACGATTGGCATGTTTATCTATCCATTTATCGCTAAATTTCTAGCTCTCACACCGCAACAAACCGGCTTTTTTATCGGCGGCTCACTTCACGAAGTAGCCCACGTAGTCGCAGCCTCAGCGGCATTTGACGGCACAGCAAGTAGCACTGCGGTCATCATAAAAATGCTTCGTGTCATCATGCTCGTGCCATTTTTGTTTTTGCTAAATTTCTTAAATTTAAGCCAAAATAGTGGCGGCTCAAAGCTAAAGAGCATACCTTGGTTTGCGCTATTTTTCCTAGCAGCGATCTGCGTTAGATCTTTGCCATTTTTCCCTGAAAATTTGATGCAAATTTTAAAGCTGGCTGCTAGCATTTGCCTTTGTGTTGCTATGTGTGCATTGGGGTTTGGGATAGATAGGAGTATATTTAAAGCGACGGGCAAAAAGCCATTTTTGCTAGCATTTTTTATATTTTTATGGCTTATTTGCTCTTCGCTTATTTTTGTTAAGACTCTTTGCTAGTTTTTAGCTTTTGCAAAAACTCTTCGATGTTGTATTTTGCTCTGTAAGCTGGACTTAAAAGATGTATCAAAATGTCTCCAAGGTCCATTACGATCCAATCAGGAGAGCTTTCTGTACCTATAAATTTTTCTCCAAGAGGTTTAAGCTCCTCTTTTAGATCCTCGCTCAGCGAGTAAGCGTGCCTCTCGCCAAGCGTAGTAGCGATAACTACGGCCTTTACGAAATAATCATCCCCGCTCATATCAAACACTTGTATCTCTTCAGCCTTTTTTGCGTCTAAAACATTAACTATACTTTCGGTGCGCTCTTGCATCGATCTCTCTTGCATTTTTAATCCTTGGTAAAAATTTATAACTTCATCTTTTATCTTGCTAGGCAGCTCATCAAGCCCCTTTTGGTGCCTGATCTGCGATGAGCTAACATCCACGTGCACGTCCATTTTTTGTAAATTTTGTGGAATTTCTATGTGATTGCGCTTGGCGATCACAAACTGCACTAAATTTTTTAGCTCCTCGTAGCCATGCCACTTATCAAGCGTGGCTAGGTGGTCCGCGCCTATTATGAGATAAAATTTCTCTATCTTGAATTTCTCATACAAATACTTAACCGTCTCTATGGTAGGCACCGGGCGAGCCAAATTTATCTCATAGTCTGAGATCTCGACCTTCTCTAGGCCGCCCCAAATTTCTCTTATCCACTTTAGGCGAAGCTCTGGCGGAGCTGAAAATTCGCTCTTAAAGGGACTTATAAAAGTTGGCATGATGATGAGCTTGTCGATATCAAGGCTATTTAGTGCCATTTTCACAATGCTATCGTGTCCTAAATGAACCGGATCAAAGCTCCCGCCAAAAAGTGCTAACTTCATCTATTAAAGTGCCTTGTTTATATTTGTTTTAAAATTCTTTTTTGTAGAATTAGGCGTAATTATATCAAAAGGAGCTAAGATGTCAGTTAAAGTAGCAATAAACGGCTTCGGGCGTATCGGCAGGTGCGCTGCTCGTATTATTTTAGAGCGAGACGACGTTGAGCTTGTCGCTATCAATGACACGGCGACGCGCGACATGACGCGCTATCTGCTCAAATACGACAGCGTGCACGGCGAATTTAAGCAAGACGTTAAGGTGATAAGCGACGATTTTATAGAAGTAAACGGCAAAAAGATAAGAGTTTTTTCAACAAGAGATCTAAACGAGCTTAGCTACGCAGAATACGGCACAGACGTAGTTTTGGAGTGTACGGGCAAGTTTTTAACCACTGAAAAATGCGAGCCCTATCTAGCTCGCGGCGTCAAAAAAGTCGTTATGAGCGCTCCGGCAAAAGACGACACGGCTACGTTCGTAGTTGGCGTAAATGACGATAAATACGCAGGTGAAGCGATCGTCTCAAACGCAAGCTGCACTACAAACGGCCTAGCTCCAGTTGCAAAGGTGCTAAATGATAAATTTGGTATCGTAAAGGGGCTGATGACCACGATCCACGCCTATACAAACGGCCAAAGCCTAGTAGATGTAAAAGCTAAAGACTTCCGCCGCTCACGCGCTGCAGCGCTAAATATCGGACCTACGACCACCGGAGCTGCAAAAGCGATCGCTAAAGTGCTCCCCGAGCTAAGCGGCAAACTACACGGCCAAGCAGTGCGCGTGCCAGTGGCAAACGTCTCGATGGTTGATCTAACGGCGGTTTTAAAAAGACCAGCTAGCAAAGAGGAGATAAACGAGGCGTTTAGAACGGCTGCGGAGTCAAATTTAAAGGGAATTTTATTTGTCGATGACGATTATAGAGTTAGCAGTGACTTTTGCACGAGCGCATACAGCAGTATCGTAGCTAGCGACACGACGCAGGTCATCGCTGATGATATGGTAAAGGTCTTTGCATGGTACGACAACGAGTGGGGCTACTCGACAAGGCTTGTGGACCTAGCTAAGATCGTAGCTACAAAGTAAATTTAAAGGGTGAAAAATGAGTGAAATTTTATCGATCAACGATCTTGAGCTAGACGGCGCAAAGGTATTTGTTAGGTGCGATTTTAACGTGCCGATGGACGAGTTTTTAAACATCACCGACGACCGCCGTATCCGCTCGGCGATACCAACGATCCGCTACTGCCTAGATAACGGCTGCAGCGTGGTTTTGGCTAGCCACCTAGGACGTCCGAAAAACGGCTTTGAGGAGAAATTTTCGCTGCGAGGCGTGGCAAAGAGGCTTTCAAGGCTGCTTGATAGAGACGTGATATTTGCCGAGGACATAATAGGCGCGGACGCCAAAGCCAAAGTCGCCGCGCTAAAACCTGGCGAAATTTTGCTTCTTGAAAATTTACGCTTTGAAAAGGGCGAGACCAAAAACGACGAGGCGCTAGCCGACGAGCTCGCAAAGTACGGCGAATTTTACATCAACGACGCGTTTGGCGTCTGCCACAGGGCGCATAGCTCGGTCGAGGCGATCACTAAATTTTACGACGAGAAGCATAAGGCGGCGGGATTTTTACTACAAAAAGAGATAAATTTCGCTCAAAATTTGATAAAACATCCATCCCGCCCATTTGTCGCAGTTGTGGGTGGCTCAAAGGTTAGTGGCAAACTTCAAGCCCTGCATAACCTTCTGCCACGCGTAGATAAACTGATAATTGGCGGTGGCATGGCATTTACATTTTTAAAATCACTTGGTGAAAACATCGGAAATTCGCTCCTTGAAGAAGAGCTCATCGAAGATGCAAGGCAAATTTTACAAAAAGGCAAAGAGCTGGGTGTAAAAATTTACTTGCCAGTAGATGTAGTCGCTGCTCAGACATTTTCGGCTGAAAGCGCCGTAAAATACGTCCCAGCTCAAGAGATCCCAAATGGCTGGATGGGGCTTGACATCGGACCAGCATCGATCAGGCTATTTAAAGAGGTCATCGCCGATGCTCAAACCATCTGGTGGAACGGACCTATGGGCGTTTTTGAGATGGATAAATTTAGCAAAGGTAGCATCAAAATGAGCCACGCCATTATCGACACTCACGCAACTACGGTCGTTGGCGGCGGCGATACGGCTGATGTGGTCGAGCGTGCGGGAGACGCCGACGAGATGACCTTTATCTCGACTGGAGGCGGCGCGAGTCTGGAGCTCATCGAGGGCAAAGAGCTACCCGGCATAAAACCGCTTAGAAAGGCTATGGAGTGAGGTTTTTAGCAAATTTAAAGTGCAATCACACGAGAGCAAGCTTTGCTAAATACGCTGAAATTTTAGACGCAAATTTAAGCGCAAACGACGACGTGACGGTATTTCCGCCGTTTAGTGCGCTTGATGGCGCGGCTCATAAATTTAAACTCGGCGCGCAAAATTTTTACCCTTGCGAAAGCGGCGCTCACACCGGCGAGATCGGCAAGGCGATGCTGGACGAGTTTGGCGTAAAAAGCGTGCTGATCGGGCATTCCGAACGGAGGGAGCTTGGCGAGAGCGAGGAGCTTTTGCGAGCTAAATTCGACTTTGCCGTAAAGGCGGGCTGGCAGATCGTCTACTGTATCGGCGAAAATTTGAGCGTGAACGAAGCTGGAGCGACCAAAGAATTTCTAAGCCGCCAGCTTGAAAATATAGACCTTGGCTACGAGCGGCTGCTGATTGCCTACGAGCCCGTGTGGGCGATAGGCACGGGCAAGAGCGCGAGCACAGAGCAGATCGAAGGAGTTTTAAATTTCATTCGCGAGCAGACGAGAGCGCCGCTACTTTACGGCGGCAGCGTAAATGCCGCAAATATCGGCGGGATGGCGGGTATCGCGAACTGTAACGGAGTACTAGTAGGAACAGCCAGCTGGGATGCCTCTGGTTTCTTGGAACTTATTAGCGCGTCATCTCGCTGATGTCTTTAAATGATTTTGTAAATTTCGCCCTATGACAGGCTATATGCCTAGTCTTGGGACAAAATTTACTGCGAAACATTTAAATCTGCCTAGCGATATTTCCGCTTGTCGATTTATGTTTAGAATTTGACATTTTATTAAATTTGGATTGCAAAATTTTAAGTCGCCTAGTCTAGCTTTGCGATACTTCCGCTATCAAATTGCATTTAAAATTTGGCGTTTTGCGAAATTTTGCAAATTTTAAAGGAGAAATAATGATTTTAAAAGGCAAAAAGGGCCTCATCGTCGGCGTCGCTAACGCCAAGTCAATAGCTTATGGCATTGCAAAAGCTTGCTGCGATCAAGGTGCGCAGATGGCATTTACATATCTAAATGATGCTCTTAAAAAGCGTGTAGAGCCGATTGCGGAGGAGTTTGGGAGCAAATTTGTCTACGAGCTTGACGTAAATAACCAGGCACATTTAGATGGGCTCGCAGGTCAAATCAAAAAAGACCTTGGCGAGATCGATTTTGTCGTGCACGCTGTGGCTTACGCACCAAAAGAAGCGCTTGAGGGCGAGTTTGTAAATACGACAAAAGAGGCATTTGATATAGCGATGGGCACTAGTGTTTATTCGCTACTAAGCCTTACTCGCGCGGTCCTACCGGTGCTAAAAGAGGGCGGCTCGGTGCTAACTCTTACATATCTTGGCGGACCAAAATTTGTGCCACACTACAACGTAATGGGTGTTGCCAAAGCAGCACTTGAGAGCTCAGTTCGCTACCTAGCACATGACCTTGGCGCTAAAAACATCCGCGTAAATGCGATCAGTGCAGGTCCTATCAAAACGCTTGCTGCAAGCGGAATAGGCGACTTTAGGATGATTTTACGCTACAACGAAGTAAATAGCCCGCTAAAACGCAACGTCACGACTGAAGACGTCGGCAACAGTGCTATGTACCTACTTAGCGACCTAGCTAGCGGCGTAACAGGCGAAGTTCACTACGTAGACTGCGGCTATAACATCATGGGCATGGGCGACGTGGCTACCGACGCCGAGGGTAACACGATTTTAGCCTGGGACGCAAAATAACCTACTGACATAAATTTGGCGAGGCTACTCGCCAAAATCTTCTTTTAAATTTAATCAAATTTTATCGCAACAACTCGTAATGAGAGCTTTAGAGTGGCTCATGGATACAAATGAGCCGGGCTGGTAGCTGGTCGAAGAGTGGCTAAATAAGCTAAGAACGAGTGGAAATTTTGCCCAGTGATAAGGGCGGGGCGCAAAGCGAGCTTTTAGGACTTCTCAGGTAACTACTTATTCACCGATGGGAGCACTTGTTTATGGGTGTGGTGGCATCGTGATAGACGGAGGTTAGCTACGCCTACTTGGCTCAGGATGCGAGCAGATGAAGCGGGGAATACAGCTTTAACCTTGGCAAGAGCTTTAGCGAAGCAGGGCAGATGTCTAGCAATTTGCTCGCGGCAAACGATGTTTTGGATGGATTTTTCGCGATAAACGGCGGTGCCTTTGGTGGCAAAGCTGGCAATGTCTTTTACTGCGTGCCAGATAGCGGCAAATGGGAGGATGCACAGCTTGGCTACTCGTAGTTTTTACTGGGTGCTTTGCGACGATATATCTAAATTTTACAAGCTTTGTCACTAGGATGGCTGGCCTGAGGATGTAAGAAATTTTAGCCTTGATAAGGTGATGTTTGCATTGCTGCCGATACTTTGGCAAGACACCAACGTAAGTCTAAGACTAAAAAATATGAAAAAGGATGATATTTGCATGAATGAATTTTTCATTTTTGCCTTCAATGGCGTCTAGTAAATTTATATGATACTTCCAGCAGATCCAAGAGTTTTGCTCTATCTTATTTAAAATTTATAAAATTTTTTCATAATCTACTTAAGAGTGTTTATAAAAACAATTCTGAGCGCTAAAAAAAGCAAAATTTATTTTAGATTTCTTAAGCATTTCTTGATAAAAATTATCTACAAAATTTAAGAATTTTTATACTTATAATAATTTTTTATTAAAAATTAACCTTATTTACTATCTTGATAAAATTATATAATTTTGTCCTTTATCTCAATATTTAATTAATTTATTAGATAATTAAAATTTAAAAATAGTTTATATTTTTGCCAAAAAAATCAAAAATTTATCCAAAATTTATACTTAAAATTATAATATTCAATCTCAAAATTATGCTATAAAATTAAAATAGTAATTTTAATAACCAAAATAGGAGAAAATATGAGATTTAAAAGCTTATTTAAACTCTCTCTTGCAGCAAGCATAGCAGTTTGTGCAAATGGGGCAGACGAGAGCGTATTAAGCGGAGTTGAGGTAACAAGTAGCAGTGGCGGATACGGCGTTGATGATATCAAAATTTCAACTAGAAACGCTGGCCTAGTAAAAGACGTGATGAGAGATATTCCTGGTGTTTATGTTGGCGGAACAAACGGCATGAATCAAAAAATTTACATGAGGGGCGTGAGCGACCGCGGTCTAAATATCACGATAGATGGCGCGAAGCAAAACGGAAATACATTTCACCACAACGCTGACTTGCTGATCGATCCAGATCTTATAAAAGCTGTTGATGTCGAGGTTGGCTCAAGATCAGTGGTAAACGGCTCAGGTGCACTTGGCGGTTCGGTCGCCTTTAAAACGGTTGATGCAAAAGACTTGCTTGATGATGGTGAGATCATCGGCGCAAAGATAAAGACAGGATACGCCTCAAATAACAGCGAATTTTCTCAAGGTCTTATGCTCTTTACTGCACCGGTTGAAGGGCTTGATTTTATAGCCGCTATTAATCACAAGGGCTACGACTACGGCAAAAGTGGCAACAAAGCAAAGATAGGTGGCGATGGCAACGACCTTAGCTATCTTTTAAAGCTTGGTTATAGCTTCCTTGATGCGCATAGAATTTCTATCTCAAGAGAGCATAATGAGTTCAAGGGCATTTATCCATTTAGAGCAGAATTTGGTAGCTGGCATAATGGAGTAAATGTTGATGACTACCGCAAATATGAGCGTGATACGATAACGCTAAAGTATGAGTATAAGCCAAGCGATCTTTTGAATTTAGAGGTAACGGCATATAATACCGAGCACAAAAAAGATGACCCTATATTAAAAATTTTAGGCGTAAAGACAAATGGCATAAATGCAAAGGCTAAAAGCGTAGTCGAGAGTGGCGCTTTGACACAGACTTTTAGATATGGCGCTGAGTTTTACCAAAGTAAAAATTTTAACAAACCAGACAACCACTACCCAGAAAAAGTAAATAACTACTCAATATATGCAGAAGATGCGCTAAATTTTAGCTCGCTAACTATCATTCCAGGTATCAGATATACGCACCATGAGCTAAAAAGCTATGATGGCAGGGCTGGAAATGTAAAGAGCTATACCTATAAATACAATGAATTTACCCCAGCGCTTGCGCTTGATTATGAGATCATTAAAGGGCTTAACGCATTTGCAAGCTATGCAAGAGTCTTTAGAGGGCCTGACGTTATGGAGTCGATGTATGCTAGTAGGGCAAAAAATTTTGAAGCAAATAAAGATCTAAAAGCAACGACTGGTAATAGCTATGAAACTGGTCTTAAATATCATGGCGACATAAATGAAGCTAGCTCATATAGCCTCTCTGCAAAATACTTCAGACAAAATATAAAAACTTAATCGTAGATAATGGCTCTTATGTGACTGGAACGCCGCCAAATGAAATAACTATATCCAGACGTATAAACGCTGGTGGAGCTGATATAAGTGGCGTCGAGCTACTTGCAAGGCTAAATTTAGACGCACTAAGCCTAGCTGCTAGCTACACTCATCAAAATGTAAAATACAAAGATAGGGTCGCTAAGGCAAGCGGTGGCTACTATACCTCAAATATCATTGGTTACCGCGATCAGGGCGATAAATACACATTTAACGCAGAGTACGCATTTTCAAGGATCGATACGCTAATAGGCTACAACCTAATCTACTTTGCTTCAAAAAATACCGTCTCAGCTGGCGACGATAAAAATGTCAAGATACCAAGCTACGCAGTTAGCGACATCTACGCTACCTATGCGCCAAGTAGCGGTAAATTTAAAGGGCTTGAAGTAAATGCGGGAATTTATAATCTATTTGACAAAGCCTATGTTTCTCAATCTCAGAGACTTTTTGACAACGAAATAACTTATGACTGGGAGCCGGGTAGAAATTTCAAAGTAAACGTATCTTATAAATTTTAACTTCAAGGCAAGGTGAGAACCTTGCCAAATTTCACTTTTATATAAAAATTCTAGCTTTTTTAACTATGCTGTTTGTTTTAAAATTAATATAGTATCATTTTGGCGACTAAACTTTTTTGGGAGAAAAAATGAGGCAGAAGCACTTTGAAGTGGTAATTGTCGGAGCAGGCATTAGTGGGACGGCGCTCTTTTATGAGTTGGCTGCATTTAGTGATATAAAAAAGGTCGCACTTTTAGAAAAATATGACGGCGTAGCTACTCTAAATTCAAACGGCAAAGGCAACTCACAAACCATTCATTGTGGTGATATCGAGACAAACTATACACTAGAAAAGGCAAAAAAAGTCTCTCGTGTGGCAAATATGCCAGTAAAATATGCTCTAAAATACAATCTTGATGGCAAATATATGTTCGCTCATCAAAAGATGGCACTAGCTATCGGAGATGCCGAAGTAGAGTGCATGAAAGAGAGATATGAGAGTTTTAAAGAGCTTTTCCCTTATCTTGAAATTTATGACAAAGAGAAGTTAAAGCAAATCGAGCCAAACGTCGTTTTTGACGCAAATGGCAATGAGAGGCCAGAAAATATCATCGCCATAGGTACGCAAAATGGGCAGTTTACGACGATGGACTTTGGCGGCTTAGCAAATTCACTCGTGCAAAATGCGCTAAATTTAGGCGCAGATGGTTATGAGATCAGCCTAAACTCAGAAGTAACTGATATAAAAAAGGCTGGCGATACATTTCACATAAAGATAAATGATGGCGAAGTGATCACTGCAAACTACGTCGTAGTCGATGCTGGAGGCCACTCGCTATTTTTGGCTCACAAAATGGGTTATGGGCTTCATCTTAGCACACTGCCCGTTGCTGGAAGCTTTTATTTCGCAAAAAAACGCCTGCTAAACGGCAAAGTTTATATGGTGCAAAATGATAAGCTACCATTTGCCGCGCTTCACGGCGATCCAGATATCCTAGCTAATGGAAATACCCGCTTTGGACCAACAGCTCTAGTCATACCAAAACTAGAGAGATATCACGGCTGTTCAAGCTTTTTTGACTTTTGTAAATGCCTAAAATTTGATAAAAACGTCTTTGAAGTCTTTACAAATCTCTTAAAAGATAGCGACATTAGATCTTATATTTTAAGAAATTTCTTATTTGAAGTGCCATTTATCAATAAAAAAGAATTTGTAAAAGATGCTAGAAAGATCGTGCCAAGCCTAAGTGAAAACGATCTTAGCTATGCTGTAAATTTTGGCGGCGTAAGACCGCAAGTTATCGACCGTAATAAAAAGTGCCTTGAGCTTGGCGAGGGCAAGATAAGCACAGGCGAGGGCATAAGTTTTAATATGACTCCAAGCCCTGGGGCTACTAGTTGCTTTGAAATAGCAAGAACTGATATGATCGAAGCCTGTAAATTTTTAGGTAAAAATTTTAACGAAGAGAAATTTAGCGCCGAGTTTTTTGGGTAAAAATGGGAGTGTTTGATATTTTTAAAAAAGGTGCGGATATGCCAAAAACAGCGCAACAAAGAAAAGATGAGAGCATAAAAATTTTAAAAAAAGAGGGCGTGGCTGTGCTCGAGAGTCTGCCACTAAGGTATGACAATAGTGAAGTTACGCCAAGAAGCGTTGATGAGATCATTGCTCGTGCGGTTTGCTCATTTACGGCCATTATGTGTGCCTGCACGATCCGCGACAATGGCCACTTAAGTGAAGATGAGATAGCCTGGGCTAAAGACTTTTTGGGCGATTTTTATGATGACCTAAGTGCAAAAGAAAAAGAGGTCGTAGAGGGCAGGGCTGATATAAATTTGGCCGTAAATATGGGCTGGAAATATGAGTCGCTTTGGATCTTGCTTTGGGCGCTTGGCATTGCCGAAGATATCGGTAAGATGGATAAAATTTGCGACTGCGATTTTGTGATGGATGTCTTTAGAGAGGGTGGGTTCAAAAATCGCTCAAAACTACGCAGTTTGGATGAAATTTTAAGCAAGCTTGACCTAGTTTATCGCTATCACTGGGCGTGTGTTGATGCAAGGATAAACGGTAAAAAGGTTGCCGGACTTGACGAAGAGGTCGTTATGGAGAGACGTGCAGGGCTTGAGTGGCTATGTTGCAAAGGTTGGGAGAACGACGACTTAAGAGCTGAATTTAACGCTTGGGACTACCCTGATCTAAATACGTAAATTTACATTTTTGCACTAAAATAAGCCAAAAATGAAAGGAAAAATATGAAAATTTTAGTAACTGGAACAGCTGGATTTATAGGATTTCACCTTGCAAATGCCCTTGTAAAAAGAGGCGACGAGGTCGTCGGATATGACGTGATAAATGACTATTACGACGTAAATTTAAAGCTTGCACGCCTAAAAACGGCTGGCTTTGATACGAGCGAGATAGACTATGGCAAGCTTATCACCTCAAAAACGCATCCGAATTTAAAATTTATAAAAGCAGATCTCGCTGATGAAAAGACGATGAAAAAGCTTTTTGATAAAGAAAAATTTGACGTAGTAGTAAATTTAGCCGCACAAGCTGGCGTTCGCTACTCGCTCATAAACCCAAAAGCCTATATAGACAGTAATATCACGGGCTTTGTGAATATCCTCGAGTGCTGCCGCCACAATGAGATCAAAAACCTAGTCTATGCAAGCTCTAGCTCGGTTTATGGACTAAATGAGAACATGCCATTTTCTACGCACGAGGCGGTCAATCACCCAATAAGCCTCTACGCAGCGACTAAAAAGAGTAACGAGATGATGGCACATACTTATAGTCATCTATTTAACGTGCCAACGACTGGACTTCGCTTTTTTACGGTGTATGGACCATGGGGACGCCCTGATATGGCGCTATTTTTGTTTGTTGATGCTGCGCTTAAAGATAAGAGTATCGACGTCTTTAACTACGGCAAGATGAAGCGCGACTTTACCTACGTGGACGATATCGTAAAGGGTATCATTAAGTGCATAGATAATCCTGCTAAGCCTAATCCAAACTGGGACGCAAAGCATCCAGATCCTGCCACTTCAAAAGCGCCGTTTAAGGTCTATAATATCGGTAACAACAGCCCAGTCGAGCTCATGGACTACATCAAGGCGGTTGAGATAAAGATCGGCCGCGAGATTAAGAAAAATTTTCTCCCACTTCAAGCAGGCGATGTGCCAGCAACATTTGCTGATGTGAGCGATTTGGTGGCTGACTTTGACTACAAGCCAAATACAAAAGTAAACGACGGCGTGGCTAAATTTGTTGAGTGGTACTGTGAGTTTTACGGAGTTAAGATTTAAGGGACGCAGATGAGGCGATGTGGATGGGCAAAAGGCGAGCTTGATATAGCTTACCACGATAATGAGTGGGGCAAAGTCGTAAAAGATGATAGAAAATTTTTCGAAATGATAGTTCTGGAGGGCTTTCAGGCGGGACTTTCGTGGCATGGAGTGCTTCAAAAAAGAGAGGCCATGAGAGAGGCGTTTGATGGCTTTGATCCAGAGAAGATCAAGCATTACGGCGAGGCTGAGATAGCTAAATTTATGCAAAATGAGAGGCTGATTCGTAACCAATTAAAACTAAAATCACTTTCTGCAAATGCCATTGCATTTTTATCCGTAACTCAAGAATTTGGTAGTTTTTATGACTATTTGTGGGGGTATTTGCTAAGAAAATTTGATCCCAAATTTGACGGCAAGCAGATCATAAATCACTATCAAGATATCAAACAAGTGCCAGCCACTACGCCTATGTCAGACTTTGTGGCAAAGGAGCTAAAAAAGCGAGGGTTTAAATTTTTAGGCTCTGTTAGCACCTATGCATTTTTGCAAAGTGTGGGCGTTGTAGATGATCATATGGACTATTGCTTTTGCAAGGCAAAAGCTTGATTAGAATAATTTTTGTGGCTTTAGCCCTTTTAAATTTTGCATTTTCTCTTGATTTGCTGCGCCTTAGCGAGTATAAAGATCAAAATGTTAGTGGCTGGCTAGCTAGCGAGAAGCTTGATGGCGTGCGTGCCTACTGGGACGGAGAGAATTTACTATCAAGACAGGGCAAAAAGCTAAATGCACCGCTAAGTTTTACTAAAAATTTCCCAAAATTTGCACTCGATGGCGAGCTTTACGCAAAGGAGCTTAAGTTTGAAGAAATTCAAGCGACCGTTATGGATAAGCTGCCCGATGAAAAGGCGTGGAGAAGGCTTAAATTTCACGTTTTTGATGTGCCTGAGGCAAGTGGTGGTTTGCTTACCAGACTTGAGGTTTTGGCTAAATTTCTAAAAAATGAGCCAAATAACAATTTAATCATCATAAAACAGATAAAGATGCGTGATAACGCCCAGTTTTTGAAATTTACTGAAAGTATCATCGCAAAAGGCGGAGAGGGATCAGTCGTGCGTGAGCCAAATGCGCCATACGAGAGAAAACGAAGCAAAAATGCACTTAAATTTAAGAAATTTAAAGATGCCGAGTGTGAAGTGACCGCTATAAACAAAGGCAGCGGTAAATACGCTAACCTTGCTGGCTCGCTTACTTGCAAGGCGCTTGGCGGTAAAGATAAAGAAGAAAAAGCTAGCGAGCCAAAATCTGGCACTATCTTTAAAATAGGCTCAGGACTAAGCGATGAAAAGCGCCAAAATCCCCCAAAGATAGGCTCTATCATTACATATAAATTTCAAAATTTAACAGCCAAAGGCAAGCCAAGATTTCCAATATTTTTAAGGGTTAGAGAAGATTAAAATTTATTCAAAAGCCTTGCTTTACTTTTGCTTTACCCTATTTTTGATAAAATTAACCACTTTTTACGAAAGGCTTAAACTTGAAAATTTTAGTAACAGGTGGTGCTGGATACATCGGCAGCCACGTAGTAAAAGCACTTTTAAAGCAAGGCAATGATGAGATAACCATCATCGATAATCTCTGCAAGGGCTCACAAAAAGCACTTGAGGTGCTCCAAAAAATCGGAAATTTTAAATTTATAAACGCAAATTTAGAAGATGATCTAAGTGAAATTTTTGAAAATGGTAAATTTGATGCGATCATCCATTTTGCAGCGTTTATCGAGGTTTTTGAGAGTATGAGCGAGCCACTAAAATACTATCTAAACAACACCGCAAACGTTGCGAGGGTGCTAAGATACGCAAAAACTTATAATATAAATAAATTTATATTTAGCTCAACTGCCGCAGTTTACGGCGAGCCAGACGTGGCGGAGGTGAGCGAAACAACGCCTACAAATCCGATAAATCCATACGGCAGAAGTAAGCTTATGAGCGAGCAGATCATCAAAGATTATGCCTCTTCAAATGAAAATTTTAAATTTGCGATTTTACGTTACTTCAACGTAGCAGGCGCAGACGAAGAGGGGTTAATCGGTCAAAACTATCCAAATGCCACGCACCTTATCAAGGTGGCTGTGCAAACTATACTTGGCAAGCGCGAGAGTATGGGTATCTTTGGCGATGACTACGCGACAAAAGATGGTACATGCGTTAGAGACTACATTCACGTTAGTGACCTAGCAGACGCCCACATAAGTGCGCTAGAGTATATCGGCCAAAATGGCAGCGAAACTTTTAACGTGGGATACGGCAGAGGATTTAGCGTAAAAGAGGTCATCGAGACCGCAAAAGAGGTGAGTGGAGTAAATTTCAAAGTGCTAAATGCGCCAAGAAGAGACGGCGACCCAGCTATTCTTATCTCAAACGCAAGCAAACTGCGCTCGTTAACAAGCTGGAAGCCAAAAAGAGACGATCTAGCGCTCATCATAAAAACCGCCCTTGAGTGGGAAAAGAAAATTTAAGGATAAACATGAGGGTAGCAGTAATTGGAACCGGATATGTTGGACTAGTAAGTGGTGCATGCTTTGCTAAAATGGGCAACAGCGTGATCTGCGTCGATGTCGATGAAAAAAAGATCGAGGCGCTAAAAAACGGTATCGTGCCTATATATGAGCCAGGGCTTGCTGATATCGTGAGTGAGTGTTACAAAAATGGCTCGCTTAAATTTAGCACGCAGATAACTGAGGCGCTAGAGCATGCAGATGTGCTATTTATCGCGGTTGGCACGCCTATGGGCGCTGATGGGCAGGCGGATTTAAAATATGTGCTTTCAGTTGCTAAATCGATTGGAGAAAATTTAAGCAAACCGCTAATCGTAGTCGATAAATCAACCGTTCCAGTAGGCACAGGAGCTAAGGTGCACGAGGTGATCGAGGCTGAGCTTAAAAAGAGAAATGTAGAGGTTAAATTTGAAGTAGTCTCAAACCCAGAGTTTTTAAAAGAGGGTGCGGCAGTCGAGGACTTTTTAAAGCCAGATCGCGTAGTTATCGGAGCTAGTAGTGAGTGGGGCTTTAGCGTGATGAGGGAGCTTTATGAGCCGTTTATGAAAAATCACGACAGGCTCATTTGCATGGACGTAAAATCAGCCGAGATGACAAAATACGCTGCAAATTCGATGCTGGCAACCAAAATAAGCTTTATAAACGAGATAGCAAATATCTGCGAACGCGTGGGTGCAGACGTAAATTTAGTACGAAAAGGCATCGGTAGCGACTCAAGGATCGGATATAGCTTCATCTATCCCGGCTGCGGATACGGTGGTAGCTGCTTTCCAAAAGACGTCGAGGCGCTTATCTATACCGCCAGACAAAACGGATTTGAGCCAGAGCTTTTAAACGCGGTTGAGTCAAGAAATAAGGCTCAAAAAAGAGTTCTGTTTGATAAAATTTATAACTTCTTTGGCGGCGATCTAAAGGGCAAGACGATTGCGCTTTGGGGGCTTGCGTTTAAGCCAAACACAGACGATATGCGCGAGGCTAGCTCGATAACTTTGATAAAGCTTTTGGATGAAGCTGGCGCAAAAGTGGTCGCTTACGATCCAAAAGCAAGCGAAGAAGCTAAAAAATATATGCCAAATTTAGATATAAAATACGCTAAAAATAAATATGACGCGCTTAATAACGCCGATGCTATGGTGCTTGTGACTGAGTGGAGTGAGTTTAGATCGCCTGATTTTATGGAGATCAAAGAGAGGCTAAAAAAATGCTGTCATATTTGACGGGCGCAACCAATACAACGCTAAAATTTTAGCCGAGCATGGATTTAAGTATTTTCAAATCGGAGTAAAGGCATGAGAGAATTTTTACTTTTTATCGTATCTTGCGTACTTCCGTTTGCGCTTTTTGCAGGCGAAAACGCGCCAAAAACCGAGGAAAATATCTTTGAGCTACCTATCTCGAAGATGCCACCTGATTATTTTAAATACGAAGTCGCATTTTTTAAAGAGATAGAAATCGACTGCAACTTCGCCTTTTTACTCGGCGGAAAGCTCGAGGAAAAAGAGGACGCGCGCGGGATTTATTACGAATTTAGCGGCGGCGACGAGCTAGCGCAAACGATGATGCTCTGCAAGGACGGAAAGAAAAAGAGGCGGGTTTATTATGAATTCACTAAAATTTTACCAGGCGTTAGCCCTATTAGAATCATAACTCCAAAAGGTGTAAGTGCGGAAATAAGAATGTATGAACGCGTAAAAAAGATAGAAGCAAAAAAGAAAGGAAAAAGTAAATGAAAATAGCAGTAGTAGGACTTGGATATGTTGGACTTCCACTCGCAGCAGCTTTTAGTGAAAAGTACGAGGTTGTAGGCTTTGATGTAAATGCAAAACGTATAGAGGAGCTTAAAAATGGCTACGATAGAACGCTTGAACTTAGCAACGAGCAGATGAAAAAAGCAATCGATAATGGCATGAAATTTAGCCTAAATTTAGACGATATTAGAAGTTGCAACTTCTTCATCGTAACCGTCCCAACTCCGATAGATAAAAATAAACGACCCGATCTAACCCCAGTGGTAAAAGCAACCGAGAGCGTAGCAAAAGTGCTTAAAAAAGGCGACATCGTTGTTTATGAAAGTACCGTTTATCCAGGCGTTACAGAAGAAATTTGCGTGCCACTTCTTGAAAAAAGTGGGCTTAAATTTAACAAAGACTTCTTCTGCGGCTACTCTCCAGAGCGTATAAATCCGGGTGACAAAGAGCACACTGTAACTAAGATCAAAAAAATCACAAGTGGCTCAACCCCAGAGATCGCTGACAAGGTTGATGAAATTTATCGATCGATCATCACAGCTGGCACTCATAAGGCCTCAAGTATCAAAGTAGCCGAGGCTGCAAAGGTAATCGAAAACACTCAGCGTGATATAAACATCGCCTTTATAAACGAGCTTGCGATGCTGTTTGAAAAGCTTCATATCAACACCATTGACGTGCTTGAAGCTGCTGGCACGAAATGGAATTTCTTAAATTTCCGTCCAGGTCTAGTTGGCGGACACTGCATCGGAGTAGATCCATACTACCTCACTCACAAAGCTCAAGAGGTAGGCTATCATCCTGAAATGATCCTAGCAGGCCGTCGTATCAACGATGATATGGGCAGATACGCAGCTGATCAGGTTATAAAACTAATGATAAGAAAAGGCGTGCTTATCAACAAAGCCCGCGTGCTTGTTCTTGGTATGACATTTAAAGAAAACTGCCCAGATATAAGAAATTCTCGCGTTATAGACGTGGTTGATGAGCTAAAAGACTTTGGCTGCAAGGTCGATGTGACTGATCCTTGGGCTGATAGTGCTGAGGTAAAACACGAGTACGGCTTTGATCTAGTAAAAGAGTATAACCTAGATGACTACGACTGCATCGTGATCGCCGTAGCTCACAATGAGTTTAAAAAGCTAAATTTAAAAGGCCATTTAGTTTATGATATAAAAAATATCTACCCAGAGGCTGACGCTAGACTGTAAGGAATTTAGTGCACAAAGTAAGCATGAATTGTAAAATTTTACTTATATTTCTGGCTGCTTATCTGTTTGGATTTGCGGCTAGGATGCTCTGGGTATTGTGGGCAAAGGATATGCCAGAGTTTTACTTTAATGGCGAATTTATGCTTACGACAAATGACGCATATTATTACGCAGAGGGCGCTAGAGATATGCTGGCTGGCTTTCATCAGCAAAATGACTTTAGCCCCTTTAATCACCCAATCTCAACCATAGTTTTTTATATTTGCAAAATTTTTCCTTTTAAGATCGAAAGCGTGATGTTTTACATGAGTATCTTTTTAGCTCCTCTTATCGCGCTTCCAGTTATTTTGATATCAAATGAGCTTAAGGTGCTAAAAGCTGGGGCTGTGGCGGCATTTATGAGCGTTATCTTGCCAGGCTATCTTGTAAGGACATCACCTGGATATTTTGATAGCGACATGTTAAATGTCACATTTGCGCTTTTTATCATCTATTTTTTGATCAGGCTTTTAAACACAAATGAACAAAAATTTATCGTTTTGCCTGGAGTCTTTGTATCGCTTTATCTTTGGTGGTATCAAAGCTCATATGCACTTATTTTAAGCATTTTCTTTATGTTTTTACTATATACGCTAGTTTTTATGCGAGATAGATTGCAAAATTATCAAGCGATATTTTTTATGTTTATAAGCATCGTAAGCTCAAATATTTTTACTAAAGATCCACTAATAGCAAATAAAATTTTGATTTTTAATTTAGTGGTTATTGCTTTATTTTTCTCTCTTTTTTGTAAATATAAAAATTTACTCTCAGCTAGAAATTTAGCCATTTTTCTTACTTTAATGCTAGCTATTTTTATCTATTTTGGTGGTTTTGATTTCATTACCTCAAAAATGGGCATTTATGTTTTTAAAGGCAATGAAATTCTTAGCGATAAATTTCACTTCATAAATGAGCATAATTTCATCAGTGAAGTAAAAAGTGCTAGCCATTTGTATTTTATCTATTTCATGTCGGGAAATATTCTTATACTACTGGCGGCTATTATTGGATACTTGCTACTTTGCTTTAAATTTCGTCCATTTTTACTTACTTTGCCAATGCTTGGACTTGGACTCCTCTCTTTCTTTGGTGGAGTTAGATTTGTTATGTACGTAACACCACTTGTTGCGCTTGGTTTTGGGTATTTCTTGCATTTTTTTTTAAATTTATTTGATCTTAGAAATTCTATTAAAAATTTATCACTTTTGGTTTTTGTCGTAGCCGCTCTTGCTATAAATTTAGATTTTGCTTATTCATATAGGCCAAAGACTGTAATTAGCCGTGATGAAGCAGTAGCGCTTGATGGGCTCAAAAAGCTCACTAAGCGCGATGATTATGTATTTTCATGGTGGGATTACGGGTATGCTATAAGGTATTTTGCTGATGTTATGACTTTAAACGATCCTGGCAGACAAGGTGGCGAAAATAATTATTTTGTTAGCCTTGCTTTGAGAAAAGATGAGGCATTTTCAGCCAAACTTGCAAGAGTAGCAGTTACATATAATGACATCTCGCTTGAGCAAAATATAAGGCCAATAGATAAAATTTTAAAAGACTACAACACAAGCGATATAAATACTTTTTTGAGCCAGCTTGAGAGTGAAAATTTTTCTCAGCCGGTGGCAAAGAAGGCGGTTTATTACTATCTTGTGCCTAATATGATTGACATTGCACCAAATATCTTTAGATATAGCTATATCGACATTACAACTGGTAAAAGGCAAAAAGAGGATTTTTATCATGTTAGCGCATTAAATGGCATTAGCGAAGCTAGTATCGACCTTGGAGACGGCTATACTTTGCCTACAAATGAGCAAAAATTTATCATACATAACGGTGAAAAAATAGCCGTAAAATCATTTTATAAGGTAAAAGGATCCGGAAAAGATTTGCGAATAGATGAAAAAATCATAGATGAAAACGCTAAAATTTATGTGGTTTTTTTAGAAGACTATGCGCGGATATTGTTGCTTGATGAAAATGCTTTTAACTCATCTTTTGTGCAGCTTTTTATATTTGAGCGAGCTGATGAGCGGTACTTTGAGCCATTTGTCATCTCAAGTGGCGTAAAAATTTATAGGTTAAAAGTCTAATGCTAATCAATCTAATAAGCTCGATCGTCGTTTTTGTCGTATCTATGGGTATAAATTTCTTTCTTACGCCATTTATCTTAAAAAGTCTTGGCAACGAGGCATTTGGCTTTGTAGGCCTTAGCAACGCCATCGTTAGCTACGCAGCAGTCATAAGTGTAGCGATAAACTCGGTCAGCGGGCGCTTTGTCGCTCATGCGTGGCACAAAAAAGATCTAAGCCTTGCAAACACCTACTACTCATCAGTGCTTGTCGTAAATATCTTCTTTTGCGCCGTTGTTGTGGTGCTTAGCTCCATTTTTATACTAAATTTGCAAAGCCTTTTAAATGTCCCTGAAAATCTACTCTTTGATGTGAGAATGACCCTTGTTTTTTACTTTATAAATTTCTGCGTTGGGCTATTTAACGGCGTTTTGACTGTCTGCGCCTTTGTGACAAATAAGCTCTATCTACTCTCCATCAGAAATGCCATCTCAAGCGCGATCCTGGCAATCCTCATCGTGGCGCTCTTTTTCTTTTTTAAGCCATTTATCTCATATATCGCCATTTCAGCGCTAGTTGCTAGCCTTTTTGTCTTTTTTAGCACCATTTTTATGTCAGCTCGCATCACGCCAGAGCTAAAATTTAGCCTTAGTAAATTTGACTTTTCTAAGATCAAAGAGCTTTTAAGCTCTGGCATTTGGAATAGCTTTAATGCGCTAAACCGCATACTTTTAACAGGCATGGACCTATTTATTTGCAACATTTTTGTAAATGCAAACGCCACTGGCCTTCTTTCAGTCGCTAAGGCCGCTCCTATCATACTTGAGAGCTTTGTAGCGCAGCTTAGTGGTATCTTTGCGCCAAAATTTGTCGAACTTTACTCTAAAAATTTGATCACGGACCTAATAAAAGAGGCTAAATTTTCAATGAAGGTGATCGCCTTTGTGATGAGCGCTCCAGCTGCATTTTTTGTCGTTTTTGGACTTGATTTTTACACACTTTGGCTACCTTTTAAAAGCGCATATGAGGTCAAATTTATCTACAACGTCTCGATGATCACGCTTGTGCCTATCGTCTTTATAAGCTTTGTTTTTTCGCTTTTTAACCTTGATAGCGCGACAAACAAGCTTCGCCGCCCAGCCATTGCCAACACTATCCTTGGCGTTAGCACGATCATAGCGCAGATCGCGCTACTTAAATTTAGTGACTACGGCGTTTATGGCATCGTCATCGTCGCAGCCATTTTTTATAGCATAAGAATTCTTGGCTTTGATCTCATAAATGCTGCTTTAAATTTAGAGGTGAAACTCACCACATTTTACGGGGTTTATTTTAAAAATTTAGCCGTTTTTGCGCTATGCGTGCTTGCGATGTTTGCCTGCAAGGACTTTGTGAGCTTAGATAACTGGCTAAAATTTGTTATCTTTGCTGCGATATACGCCGGCGCAGCTTATATTTTGGGATATTTTTTATTTTTTAATGCCTTCGAGAGAGGCATAGTCTGGCGTAAAATTTTAAAAAAATTTAAAAGGTCTTAAATGAATGAAATTTATCTGATCTCTTTGGCCAAAGACAGCAAAAGGCGTGAGCTTTTGCAGCAGAAATTTGCCTCTTACGATAGCTTTAAGCTAATAGACGCAGTCGATGGTAGGGAGCTAAACGCGAGGGAGTACTACAAGATCATTTCGCCATCATTTAAAGCTTACGGCAAGGTTTTAAGCCCGGCTGAGGTTGGCTGTTCGCTCTCGCACGTAAAAGCTTATGAGGCGTTTTTGGCAAGTGAGGCTAAATTTGCCCTCATCTTTGAAGACGACGTGATAGGCGATGATGAGGACATAAAAGAGGCCTTTTTGGCAGCTAGCAAGATGCCAGAAAACAGCGTGCTCATATGTGGCATGCAAGATGGGCTAGAGGGCAGGTTTAGCGCCTTTGGCAAAAAGGTGGATAGTAGCCTAAGTAAGCCACTTTGGCAGGTATCAAAGCACTCATTTTCAAGTATTTATAGAGCAGGAGCATATGTGCTAACTAAAAAAAGTGCTAAAAATTTGCTTGAAATCCACAAAAATGCGCTTTGCACGACTGATGTTTGGGACTATTTGCTTGGCGTTAATGATATGCAGATGTATTTTTGCGATCTTTTTGCGCACCCAACTGATCTTAGTGGCTCAAACATCGAGGGCGAGCGCCTTGAGAGAGGATACAGCGCAAATTTAAAGGCCTACATAAAAACAATTAAATTTATATTTTTCTCACGGCTTGAAAAGCTTCAAGGCTATGAGAGAATTTTTAAAAGGGGCTAAATGAGCGAGCCATTAATCAGCATCGTAACCGCGACCTACAAGCGTCCAGAGCTTTTAAAAAAGGCCATAAAAAGCGCTCTAGCTCAAAGCTATAAAAATTTAGAAATAGTTGTAACCGACGACGGCGATGACGAGAGTGCGAGTAAAATTTGCAAGAGTTTTAATGACGCAAGGATCAAATTTGTAAAAAACACCGCTCACAAAAAGAGCCCAAATGGCAACAAAAATAACGGCTTTGACAACGCAACAGGCGAGTTTGTCTGCTTGCTTGATGATGACGATGAGCTAATGAGCGAGGCGATTGCTGAGTGCTATGAAATTTTAAAAAGCGGCGAGTATTCGTGCGTTTTTGCAGATGCGATCTGCGAAAAAGATGGCGTGATGACTGATATGATGGCTGGTAGAAGCCCATATAGCAAGAGTGGGGCGATGAGCAAGGTTGATTATCACTGCGGACGGATAAATGGCGAGTATTTTAAGCTTTTTTCGCGTGAATTTATAGATGGCTTTAGGTTTGATGAGAGCAGTTTTGGCGGCGAAAATGAGCTTTATATCCGCTTTTTTGAAAAAAATGTCTTTTATCTTAAAAAGCCACTTTACATCTACCGCATCGCAAGAAGTGATAGTGCGACGCTAAATGCCGGCAAACACGCGTTAAGCGTAGCAAAAGCCTACATAAAAACAGCGAATTTGCACTACGACATTGCTATAAAAAATGAGCCAAAATTTCTAGCTATACAGTATAAAAATGCCGCTTACTACGCCAAAATAGCAGGCGAATATGGCCTTATGTTAAGGTGTATCTTTAAAAGCCTTAGCATTAAATTTAGTAAAGAGGCGTTTATTTTCTTACTGCTTAGCCCACTTCCAAGTGGCATTTTGCCGGCACTTTCAAAGCTTAGAGTGAAGATAAAACAAAGGTTTGGCGTATGAGGATATTATTTGTCACATCAACGCTTAGAAGTGGCGGTGCGGAGCGAGTTTGCGCGGTGATCGCATCAAGATTTAGCTTGGATCACGATGTAAGCCTTGTTAAATTTGATAAGGACGAGCCATTTTACGAGCTAGCAAGCGGCGTGAAGCTCATAAATTTAGGCGTTGGGGCTGATGAGCTTGGCTTGATTGGAAATTTAAAAAAGAGAGTTTTAAAGGTGCTTGCTTTAAGAGCGCTCATACGAGAGGGTAAATTTGACGCTGTGATATCCTTTTTAGATGCCGTAAATACCTTGGTTCTCTTTAGCTCAGCTGGACTAAAAACGCCTATAATCATAAGCGAGCACACAAACTACCTTGCGCCAAAAAGAGCCATTTTTAAGGTGCTAAGACGCATAAGCTATCCATTTGCAAACGCACTTAGCGTCTTAAGCGATGAGGATCTAGGGCATTACTCGAAATTTTGCAAAAATGTGATGAAAATTTACAACCCACTCTTTGAAGAGGTGTGCAGTGAGAGCTTTGCTAAAGAAAATTTAGTCATCTTTGTTGGCAGGCTAAATAAGATAAAAAACTGTGAAATGTTTGTAAGAGTGGCTGCAAATTTAAAACAAAGTGGCTACAAATTCGCTGTTGCTGGAGATGGCGGCGAGAGGGCAAATTTAGAAAATTTAGCCAAAAATTTGGGTGCAAATGTCGAATTCTTAGGCAGCGTTAGCGACATCGCCTCGCTTTATAAAAGAGCAAAAGTGCTGCTCTCTTGCTCAAATTTCGAGGGTCTTGGAAACACCTTGATAGAAGCTATAAACTATGACTGCGTGCGTGTTGCGACAAGAACTAGCGGAGCAAAAGAGCTTATAAAAGATGGCTTTGATGGCTTGCTTTGCGAGATAAATGACGCTGATCAGATGAGCAAAAAGCTTGCAAAAATGCTCCAAGATGAGGCAAAAATGGGCGAATTTGCTAAAAACGCAAGGGCTAGACTTGATGAGTTTAGCGTGGAGCAAATTTATAAAAAATGGCTGGAACTTTTAAGGCTTGGAGGTGTGAAGTGAAAATTCTTTTTGTCATCGCCGCACTTAGAAACGGCGGAGCTGAGCGAGTGCTAAATGTGCTTGCAAATGAGCTTAGCAAGGACAATGAGATCACTATCGCTCTTCTTGAAGAGGACCTTGGGTTTTATAAATTTAATGAAAAGATAAATATCATAAACCTTAACGTCACTGGCTCAAGGCTCGCTTTAAAATTTAAAAAAATCCTAGCTCTTAGAGCGCTTTTTAAAGAGCAAAAAGCTGATCTCATAATTAGCTTTATCGACTGGACAAACGTCGCTTGCGCGCTGGCAAATGCTGGACTAGATAGCAAACTAATAGCGACCGAACATCACGAACACAGCTACTTAAAAAGCAAAATCGCAAGCGCTATGCGTGATTTTGCCTACCGCTTTGTAGATGGCTTAAGCGTGCTAAGTAAAAGTGACTTCAACTACTATAAATTTGCCAAAAATTGCGAGATCATCCACAACCCGCTTTTTATCGACATACCTGAAATTTATGAGAAGCAAAACGTCATCTTAAGCGTGGCAAGGCTGGAGGTGGTAAAGGGCTATGATCTCTATTTTGAGGCGCTTAGCAAGGTGGATAAGAGCTTGCTTGATGGCTGGGAGATAAAGATCGCAGGCAGTGGCAGACAGGAAGCCGAACTGAAGCAAATGGCGTCAAATTTGGGGCTTAACGTAAAATTTCTAGGTCACATGAGTGATGTCACAAAGCTTTATAGTGAGGCAAAAATTTTTACTCTTTGCTCAAGAAGCGAGGGGCTTTCAAACGTACTAATCGAATCAGGCGCCTTTGGCTGTGCTAGGCTAAGTAGCGACACCGTGGGTGCAAGAGAGCTTATAAATGACGGCACGGACGGGCTTATCTTTAAAAATGGCGATGCAAATGATCTTAAAGATAAGCTTGAGATGCTTTTAAAAGATGAAAATTTAAGGCAAAAACTAGCAAAAAATGCCAGCGAAAGTGCAAATTTATTTAGCAAAGAAAATATTATCAAGCAGTGGCGAGAATTTATAAAAAAGGTTGTTAGCAAGTGAAAAAATTAGCCGTTTTTTTATACTCGATGGGGCCTGGTGGTGCTGAGCGAAATGTGGCAAATTTACTGCCATTTTTAGTTAAACTTTATGAAGTTCATCTCATCTTAATGAGTAAGGTCATCGCCTACGAGATCCCAAGCGAGGTGCAAATCCACTTTATAGAAAATAGTGATCCTTACGAGAGCGGGCTAAAGAAGCTCGCAAGGCTCTTTTTAGCGATGCCAATGCTTGCTTTTAAATATAAAAAGCTTTGTCAAAATTTAGGCATCGACACGCAGTTTGTGCTGATGAACCGCCCATGCTATATCGCTTCAATAGCTAGAATTTTGGGCTTTAAAAAAAAGCTAGTTATCAGCGAGCGAAGCTGTCCATCGGTCCTATATAAAGACGATCTAAGCGGCAGGGTTAATAAATTTTTACTCACTCATCTTTATAAAAAAGCAGATCTCATTCTTGCAAATGCAGTTGGTAACAAAGAGGATCTAGTGCGAAATTTTGGTATGAGTGATACTAAAACAAAGGTGCTTTATAACGCCCTTGATCTAAAAACTATAAATTTGCTAAAAGATGAGCCACTTGAGAGTGACTTTAAGCCATTTTTCATAAACATTGGCCGCCTTGATAGTGGTAAAAATCAAACCATGTTAATAAAAATAATAGCTTCTATTAATGACCCTCGTGCAACGCTTGGCATTTTAGGGAAAGGGCCTTTAAAGGACGAGCTGCAAAATTTGATAGATAAATTTGATGTGGGTGATCGAGTAAAGCTTCTTGGCACTGATAAAAATCCATTTAAACATATAAAAAACGCCTCTTGCTTGCTTTGTGCTTCGCGTTTTGAGGGCTTTTCAAATGTCTTGCTTGAAGCACTAGCATGCGAAAAAACAATCATCTCAACCGAGCACAAAAGCGGCGCAAAGGAGCTTTTGGGCGATAGCGAGTTTGGCATCTTAGTGCCAGTTGATGACGAAAATGCGATGAAAGAAGCGATGATAAAGGTGCTTAACGAGCGTGAAATAAGGCAAAATTTTGAAAATGTTGCGTATAATCGGGCTAAATTTTTTGATAGTGAAAATATAGCGAGCAAGCTTATAAATTTTTTGGAAAATCCTAATGAATAGAAATTTATTTTTTAAAAATTACTCTTTATACCTTATGATATTTGTCGCGGTCCTTTTTGGCATGGTTTGTAGGCTTTACTGGGTCTTTTGGGCGAGTGAGTATCCAGTCTTTTTTTGGAACAACGAGCTGATGATCAGCACAAACGACGGTTACGCATTTGCCGAGGGTGCAAGGGATATGTTAGCTGGTTTTCACCAAGAAAACGACCTTAGCTACTACGGCTATCCGCTCTCGACGCTTACTTACTGGATCGTGAAATTTCTAGGCGTCAAGCTTGAGACGGCGATGATTTATATGAGCGTATTTTTCTCGTCGCTTGTGGCTGTGCCTGTTATCTTGATCGCAAATGAATACAAAGTAAAAATGGCTGGCTTCATCGCTGCACTTCTTGCAGTGATCGCAAATAGCTACTACAACCGCACGATGGCTGGTTACTACGACACCGACATGCTCATCATCACTCTTAGCGTCTTTGTCGTTTGGGGGCTTGTTAGAGTGCTTGAGAAAAAGGATGCAAAGAGCCTGATAATAGCACCTTTAAGCGTGCTTATCTATATGTGGTGGTACTTAAGCGCCTTTTCGCTTATTAGCATTTTAACTGGGTTATTTTTACTTTATACGCTCATTTTTGATAGGAAAAATCCACTTTTTTACCTTGAAATTTCGCTGCTTTTACTTGCTATCTCAAACCTTGATCTAACGCTTAAATTTATCGCTATCATCGCTATTTGTGCGTTTTGTCTTTTTAAAAAAGAGGTGATAAATTTAAAAATTGCTCTTGGCGTTTTGGCAATTATCTTTGTTATTTTTGTCATCCGTGGCGGGCTAAATCCGATTATTTTTCAGCTTAAATTTTATGTTTTCAGAGGAAGTCCAGAACTAAGCGGCATGAGCTTTCACTTTTTTAATGTCAATCAAACCATCCAAGAGTCAAGCATCGTTGATTTTACGCTATTTTGCGAGAGGATCAGCGCAAATATCATCACATTTTTGATCTCGCTTGCAGGTGTTACTCTGTTTTGCTACAAGCACCGCTCATTTGCCGTATCGCTTGGCATGCTAGCTCTTGGCTTTTTGGCATTTAAAAGTGGCCTTAGATTTACCATTTACGCTGTGCCTATCATGGCACTTGGTTTTGGCTATTTAGTGGAATTTATACTTTCAAATTTAAAGCTAAAAGGAGCGGTGCTAAATCTTGCGAGAGCCTTTGTAACCGTGCTCGCCTTAACTCCAGCACTCATTCATATCTATGGTTACAAAGCTGAGCCGGTTTTTGTACACAAAGAGGTTGAAATTTTAAATAAGCTAAAAGGCATCGCGGATCG
Organism: Campylobacter concisus; assembly: GCF_001891085.1. Lineage (NCBI taxonomy): Bacteria > Pseudomonadati > Campylobacterota > Epsilonproteobacteria > Campylobacterales > Campylobacteraceae > Campylobacter > Campylobacter concisus. The sequence continues at coordinate 35,906 of NZ_JXUP01000004.1, read as the reverse complement.
CGAGGACTACGTGGTTGCGTGGTGGGACTATGGATATCCGATCAGATATTACAGCGATGTTAAGACGCTCATTGACGGCGGAAAGCACCTTGGACGTGAAAATTTTGCCGTGAGTTTTGCGCTTGGAAGCGATGAGATAAGCTCAGCAAATATGGCAAGGCTTGATGTTGAGTACACAGAGAGAAATTTTAAAGAGCGATTTAATGGCAATTTGGCTCAAATTTTAAAAGAGAGAAATGCAAGCATCGATCAGTTTTTTAGTGATATAAAAGAGGCAAATTTTAGCTTACCAGCAAAGACAAGGGATATTTATTACTATCTTCCAGATAGGATGCTTGGTATTTTTCCAACCATTTTGCAGTTTAGTAAGATCGATCTAAAAAGCGGTAAAAATTTAAATAACGGCCTTTTTATCGTCACAAGAGCGATCTCTCAAAATGAAAATGGCATTAGGTTAAATGGTGGTTTTACGCTCACAAGCGATGTCACAAATTTAATCTATGATGGCAACATCTTGCCTCTTAAATCTTTCATAGAGACTGATTATAACGAGGCTGGCAAGCTAAATGTCAAAGAGTATAAAAATAACGAAAGCTCAAATATTTCTGTCATTTTTATGAGAGATTATGGTAGGTTTATCATCCTTGATGAAAGTATTTTAAATAGCGCATACATCCAGCTTTTTGTGCTTGAAAGGTACGATCCAAAAATTTTTGAGCCAGTCATACTTGATGGGGCGGCAAAAATTTATAAACTAAAGAGGTAAAAATGGCAAGGATAGGGTTTTTAAGCCACGCTGACATGAGTATACACTTTTTTAGGCGTCCAATAATGCAGGCTTTAAAAGATATGGGACATGAAGTTTTTGCTATCGCTCCAAAAGGTGACTTTACTGACGAGCTTGCTAAAAGCTTTCACTCCGTCACTTACGAGCTTGACAAAGCCAGTCTAAATCCACTAACTGTTATAAATAACTCAAAAAAACTATCTCAAATTTTGGGCGAGCTAAATTTGGACCTGCTGCAAACTGGCGCTCATAAGTCAAATGTATTTGGCACATTTGCCGCTAAAAACGCTGGTATAAAGCATGTGATAAATTTAGTTGAAGGCCTTGGTAGCTTTTATATCGATGATGATATTAAGACGAAGGCTGTGCGTTTTGTCATGGAGCGCCTTTATAAATTTTCATTCGCAAAGGCCGATGTTTGCGTGTTTGTAAACGACTCGGATGCTGATTATATGATCTCTCGTAATTTGATAGATAAAAGTAAAGTTTACCGCATAAAAAGTGTCGGCGTGGATACTGCTAAATTTGATCCAGCTATCACGCAGGCAGCGGACTTGGGTGAAAAAAAAGTCATTTTAATGATCGCAAGAGCCATGTGGCACAAGGGCGTTCGTGAATTTTACGAGGCAGCTGAAATTTTAAATGGCTACAAAAACTGCGAATTTGTCTTTGTGGGCGAGGGCTTTGCTGGTAATAAATCAACCGCAGATGAGAGCTTTTTAAAAGGTGGCAAGGTGCGGTATCTTGGCGCTAGAAACGATATACCACAGCTTTTAAAGGCTTCTTACTTGCTAGCACTCCCTAGCTACAAAGAGGGCTTTCCAAGAACGGTTTTAGAGGCGATGAGCATGGCTAAAGCAGTCGTTGCAAGTGACGTGACAGGCTGTAATGAAGCTGTAAAAGAGGGCTACAACGGACTTTTATGCAAGGTAAAGGACGCAAGTGATCTAGCAGAAAAGATAAAAATTTTGCTTGATGACGAAGCGCTTTGCGCTAAGCTTGGAGCAAATGGCAGGGACTGGGCGGTAAGCGAGTTTGACGAGAAGCAAATCGCAAAAAGATATATAGAAATTTATAGGAAATTTATAGATGTATAGAAATTTTTTAAAGAGGGTGATTGATATTTTAGGAACTTTGTTTTTGCTTATTTTAACATCGCCTATCATCATAGCAACGGCTATCTTTATCTATTTTAAAGTAAGCCGTGATGTCATTTTCACTCAGGAAAGACCAGGTCTTAATGAGAAAATTTTTAAAATTTATAAATTTAAGACGATGAGTGACGAGCGTGACGAAAATGGTAATCTCTTGCCAGATGAGCAGCGTCTTGGTAAATTTGGCAAACTGATCCGCTCTCTTAGCCTTGATGAGCTACCACAGCTCTTTAACGTGCTAAAAGGCGATATGAGTTTCATCGGACCAAGGCCGCTTTTGGTCGAGTACCTACCCATCTACAACGAAACGCAAAAGCACCGCCACGACGTGCGCCCTGGTATCACGGGCCTAGCACAGGTAAATGGTAGAAATGCCATAAGCTGGGAGAAAAAATTTGAATATGACGTCTATTACGCTAAAAATTTAAGCTTTATGCTTGATGTAAAGATCGCTTTGCAGACCATCGAAAAGGTGCTAAAACGAAGTGGTGTCAGCAAAGAGGGGCAGGCGACGACGGAGAAATTTAATGGCAAAAACTAAGAAAATTTACATATACGGAGCGAGTGGGCATGGCCTTGTGGTTGCTGACATCGCTAGAAATAGCGGCTATGATGAGATAGTTTTTTTAGATGATGCTAGTGAGCGTAAATTTAGCCCAGAGCTTGAAAAAGCTGACATCATAATAGCTATTGGCGAAAACAAAACTAGGCAAAAGATCAGTCAAAAGGTAGAGACTGCTGGCTTTGAGATAGTAAATTTGATCCATAAAAGCGCGGTTGTGAGCGAAAGTGCTGTGATAGAAAAAGGCGTAGTAGTCATGCCAAATGCCGTGATAAACGCAAAAGCTCGCATAAAAGAGGGCGCTATCATAAACTCTGGCGCGGTGATAGAGCATGAGTGCGACATAGGTAAATTTGCTCACATCAGCCCAAATGCAGCCCTTGCTGGAAACGTTAGTGTAGGCGAATTTACGCACATAGGTATTGGCTCAAGTGTCATTCAAGGTATAAGTATCGGCAGCAACTGCATCATCGGCGCTGGAAGTGTGGTGGTAAGAGATATAAAAGATGGCACAAAGGCGTACGGAGTGCCAGCATGCGAGCGCGCTAAGATATAAATTTAAAAATAAGTGCTAAAATCGCCAAAAAATCACGAAAGGGATGAAATGGATAGGGTTTTTTTATCTCCACCAAATATGAGCGGAAAAGAGCAGGAATATATAAAAAAAGTTTTTGAAAGCAACTATATAGCGCCACTTGGCGAGTATGTAAATAAATTTGAAGAAAGTATAAAAAGCTACACCGGAGCCAAAGATGCTCTTGCGCTAAGCGCTGGAACGGCGGCACTTCACCTAGCACTTCGCGTCCTTGGTGTAAAAGAGGGTGATTTTGTGCTGGCTTCTAGTTTTACTTTCATGGCTTCAGTCTCGCCTATACTTTATGAAAAAGCAACTCCAGTATTCATAGACTGCGATGAGAGCTGGAATTTAAGCCCTGAACTACTTAAAAAAGCGATCTCAAATTTACCTAAAAAGCCAAAGGCATTAGTCGTTACTCATCTTTACGGTCAAGCTTCAAAGATGAAAGAAATTTGCGAAATTTGCCAAAACGAGGGCATCGCTTTGGTTGAAGATGCAGCTGAAGCACTTGGCGGATTTTACGGCGGTAAGGCGCTTGGTACATTTGGCGTGATGGGCGCATATAGCTTTAACGGCAACAAGATAATCACCACTTCAGGCGGAGGTATGCTAGTTGGCGACAAGGAATTTGTAGAAAAAGCTAGATTTTACAGCACTCAAGCAAGAGAGCCTTTGCTTCACTACGAGCACAAAGACTATGGCTATAACTACCGCTTAAGCAACGTGCTAGGCGCTATTGGCGTGGCACAGATGGAAGTTTTAGAAAAAAGAGTCGAGCAAAAGAGAAAAGTCTTTGAAATTTATGAAAAAGAGCTTGGCGATATTTTAGAATTTATGCCAGAGCTGCCAAATTCTCGTGGCAACAGATGGCTCACAACTGGCGTTTTTGCTAAAAAAGATGCACATTTAAAAGTTATCAAAGCACTAGCTGATGAAAATATTGAGAGTCGCCCACTTTGGAAGCCTATGCATTTACAGCCTGTATTTAAAGGTGCATTAAGCTTTGTCGATGGATATAGCGAAGACCTATTTTCAAGAGGAATTTGCTTGCCAAGCGGTAGCGATATGAGCGAGGAGACGCAAGCAAGAGTGATCAAAATAGTCAAGGAAAATGCGTAAATGTTTCATGCAACGAAGTTAAAAAGGCTCGTATTTTTCCTTCTTGGCGATGTTTTTATATTTGTTTTTTCGATATATGCGGCTTATCTTTTAAGATTTAACGCCGACATCCCAGATATCTATGTGCAAGGGCTTTTTGTAACGGCTGGATTTTTGATCGTATTTAAACTATTTTTTATGTGGATGTTTAAAATTTACAAGGTACCGTGGAGATTTTTTGGATTAAACGAAGCAAGAAAAATTTTCCTAGCTCACGTTTGCTCAGCGGTTTTATTTACGATCATATTTTTTATCATTCAAGATTTTTTAAATCCATACCCAAGAAGCGTCATTTTCATTGATCTTCTTATTTCATGCTTGCTTGTTGGGCTTTTAAGAATTTCAAAACGCATGGTGCTTGACTTTTCAAATAGACCTCACAAAGGTGAGCCTTGTATCGTTATAGGCGCAACGTCAAAAGCGCTTCACGTCTTGCGTGGCTTAAAACAAGGGTATCTTGATTATTACGCAGTTGGTGTGGTAGATGGCAGGAGTGATCTTGTTGGCACTTATTGTGATGGATTTTTAGTTCAAGATAAAAAAGAGATACCAAGTCTTATAAAAGATTATGACGCAAAGACCGCTATCATCGCGCTTGCATTAGATCAAGATGAGCTTCAAGCTCTAGTTGATGAGCTAAGTGGATATGGCATAAGAGATATGAAGCTCTTCTCTCTTATCGAAAATGAGCCGATCAAGGATATCTCTATTGAAGACTTGCTAGCTAGAAAGCCAAAAGATTTAAACCCAGAGGCTATTTCAAATTTTTTAAAAGATAAAAGAGTGCTTGTCACTGGAGCTGGCGGTAGCATAGGAAGTGAAATTTGTAAGCAATGCTTAAAATTTGGTGTAAGTGAGCTTATAATGGTCGAGCACAGCGAGTTTAACCTTTATAAAATAGGCGAAGATACAAAAGATAAAAGAACTGTTAGCAAGCTTGTAAATATCACAAATTTAAAAGACTTTGAAGAGGTTTTTGAAGAATTTAGACCAGAGATCGTCATCCACGCTGCAGCCTACAAACACGTGCCACTTTGCGAGCTAAATCCTCGCTCAGCAGTTGAAAACAACATCCTTGGCACAAAAAATGCGGTCGATCTTTCTAAAAAATATGGTGCTAAGAAATTTGTCATGATCTCTTCAGACAAGGCTGTGCGCCCAACAAACATAATGGGTACAACTAAGCGTGTTTGCGAGCTTTACGCACTAAATTCAAACGAAGCAGGTGTGTGCGAGATAGTTTGCGTGCGCTTTGGTAACGTCCTTGGCTCAAGCGGCTCTGTCATACCTAAATTTAAAGCGCAGATCGCTGCAAATAAGCCACTAAGTGTCACTCACCCAGAGATCACAAGATACTTTATGCTTACATCTGAAGCGTGTCAGCTAGTCCTTCAAGCAGCCTCTATCGCAAAAGGTGGAGAGCTTTTCGTACTTGATATGGGCGAGCCTGTTAAGATCGTTGATCTTGCTAAAAAAATGCTTCTGCTTTCAAACAAAGAGCATCTGGGTATCGAATTTGTAGGGCTTAGACCTGGCGAGAAGCTTTATGAAGAGCTACTTATCAACAAAGATGACGTTCAAACCAAATATGAGTCGATCTTTGTAACGCATTCAGAGCCTTATGATTTAGTGCTTTTAAACTCGCAGATAAGTGAGCTTTTACAGCTTGAGGATAATGAGATCGCACCTGCACTTAAAAAGATCGTTCCTGAGTTCAATCACGCATTAAATTTAAAAGGTTAAATTTGGTTATTAAAGATATTAAGAGATTTAGTGATACGAGATATAAGGCAAGAGCATATATTTGCTATTTATTTAGTAGAAATTTGCCAAATAGACTGCCTGGAGTTTGTTTGGAGAACATAAAAGCTGGCTTTGATAAGATCAGTCACGAGATAGAAAATTTTGATGCACTATACATCTTAGACGAAAATGGCGTGCAGATCGAAGACTCGATCAGCCTAAATGAGAAGTATAAAATTCCAAAGGGCGAAAACCGTGCAAATAAGGCATACTATTATACTGCAGTGCGCGAGAAAAGGTGTGTTTTAAGCGATCCCTATCCATCAAGTCTAAATGGAAATTTATGCGTCACAGCAAGCGTGCCTATCTATAATGAAAAAAGTGAGCTTAAATTTATTGCCTGTATTGACATAAGCTTAGAAAATATCCTAAAAATGGTTGATGGTGGCTTTGTCGAGGAGCACTTTGGTAGATTTTTAAAGACTGTTTACACACTATTTTGTGCCTCACTTTTTATGATCTGTGCGTTTTTGTTTTGGCACGGTGTGAAGAGCTTTATATCAAAGAGTATCGAGCATATAAATGTTGAAGAAATTTTTGAATCAACTATTATTTTAACGCTGGCTCTTGCCATTTTTGATCTTGTTAAGACGATATTTGAAGAAGAGGTTTTAGGTAAAAATCACGAGGAAAATAGCGTTATTTATAAGACGATGGTGAGATTTATCGGCTCAATTATTATCGCACTTGCAATCGAGGCGCTAATGCTAGTCTTTAAATTTGCTATCACTGCACCTGAAAATATTATAAATGCTATCTATCTAATAGGCGGTGTGGCGATGCTGATGGCGGCACTTAGCTTTTATCTTTTCAGCGTAAAAAGACAAGAGAACAGATGATCGCTATTATTGATTATGGTGCGGGCAATATCAAAAGCGTGATAAATGCTTTTAAATTTCTTGGACATGAGTGCGTTTTAGTAAGTGAGCCTGATAGTTTAAAAGAGTACTCTCACATCGTTTTGCCAGGCGTTGGAGCTTTTGGTGAGGCGATGACAAAGCTAAAAAATAACGGCATGGACGAAGCTGTAAGAGAAGCCGTAAAAAGCGGCAAAGTATTTATTGGTATTTGTCTTGGCATGCAGCTTTTATTTGAGCGAAGCTTCGAGTTTGGTGAGCATAAGGGACTTTCTCTTTTACCTGGTGAGGTCGTAAAATTTAATGAAGCTAATTTCGATAAACCATTAAAGATACCCCACATTGGTTGGAATGCTTTGGAATTTAAGCAAAATAGCCCATTAAATTTAGGACTAAAAAGGCTTGAGTATTTATATTTTGTACATAGCTATCATGTGGTTTGTGATGATAAATTTGCACTGGCAAAGACAACTTATGGATATGAATTTACAAGTGCGGTTTGGTATGAAAATGTCTTTGGCTTTCAGCCTCATCCAGAAAAAAGTCATGAAGCTGGACTTAAAATTTTAGAGAATTTTGCGAGGTTGTGATGGAAATTTTTCCAGCAATAGATCTAAAAGAGGGGCAAGCAGTTAGACTTAGCAAAGGTCTTATGCAAAGTGCAAAAATTTATAGCAACGAGCCAAGTGAACTTGCTAAGAAATTTGAAGATTATGGCGCAAAATGGCTTCATGTGGTTGATTTGGATGGTGCATTTGCTGGAGAGATGATAAATTTTAAAACAATTGAAAAGATTACAAAGGCTACGAATTTAAGCGTCCAAGTGGGTGGTGGCATAAGAGATGAAGAGCGAATAAAACGCTATTTAGACCTTGGAGTTAGCAGGGTGATCCTTGGCTCAGTTGCCCTTCGTGATCCAGAATTTACAGCAAAAATGGCTGAAATTTATAGAGTTGTAGTCGGCATTGACGCAAAAGATGGCTACGTAGCCGTGCAAGGTTGGGGCGAGATCTCAAATATAAAAGCAATTGATCTTGCAAGAAAATTTGCAGATGTTGGCGTGGAAGCTGTGATTTGCACCGATATTAACAAGGATGGAATGCTTGGCGGAGTTAATGTTGAGTTTAGCTTGCAAATAGCTAGAAATAGCAAGCTTGAGACAATAGCAAGTGGTGGCGTGAGTGATATAAATGATATTTTGATGCTAAAAGCCACAAATGAGATTAGTGGCGTAATAGTTGGAAAAGCCTACTATGAAGGGTTGCTTGACTTAAAAGAGGCCTTTAAACTACTTAGATAGCGTTAAAGCTTTTATAAATTTAAATTAGCTAGAATAGGGCAATTTTTACTAAAAGGATATTATGTGAAGATTTTGGTTGTAGATGACAGTTCAACAATGAGAAGAATCATAAAAAATACTTTACAAAGGTTAGGACATCAAGAAATTCTTGAGGCTGAGCACGGTCTTGAGGCCTGGAATATCTTAACTCAAAATGAAGGTATCGAAGTTCTTATCACTGACTGGAATATGCCTGAGATGAATGGTCTTGAGCTTGTTAAAAAGGTAAGAGCAGAGCAGAAGTATGTTGATATGCCTATCATAATGGTAACAACAGAAGGCGGAAAAGCCGAAGTTATAACAGCTTTAAAAGCAGGTGTTAATAACTACATCGTTAAACCTTTTACGCCACAAGTTTTAAAAGAGAAGCTTGAAGACGTTCTTGGTTAATGAAAGATAAATTCTACGAATTAAGCATAAAAACATCAAATTTTTATGATGAAATTTTAGAGCTAGTTTTCTCTTTTGGGGTCACCTGTGTAGAAGAGCTAGATCACGAGATCATCATCAGGGAAGAATATGATCTAAAAGATATAGCTTGGGGTATCGAAGAGTATGCAAAAGGGCTCTCTAGTGTTCGTAAAATTTCAAATGATTTAAAAATTTCTCTTAATTTAAAAGAAAATAAAGACTGGCTAGGTGAATATAAAAAGGCAGTTAAGCCTATTTTGGTTGATAAAATTTATGTTAGACCTAGCTGGGAAGAGCCACTTAATGGCGTAACAAATATCATAATCGACCCAGCTCTAGCCTTTGGCTCAGGGCACCATGAAAGCACAAATTCTTGCTTGCAGCTTTTACAGAAATATGCAAAAAGTGGCGATAGCGCTTTAGATGTGGGATGTGGAAGTGGAATATTAAGCATAGCTTTGGCAAAGCTTGGCTGCAAGATCGATGCTTGTGATACAGACGAGCAAGCCACGCAAAGCTCACTTAGCAACGCCAAGTTAAATGAGGTTAAATTTAATAAAATTTGGACAGGTTCTATCGCAAATTTAGAGCAAAAATATGACATTGTCGTAGCAAATATCATCGCTGATGTCATTTTTATGCTCTCAAATGACTTAAAAAAATCGCTTAAAAAAAGCGGCTATTTGGTATTGTCAGGAATTTTAAACAAATACGAAGATAGAATTAAAGATGCATTTAAGGATTTGGAGCTAATTGAGATAAAACAAAGTAACGATTGGAGTAGCTTTGTTTATAAGGAAATAGATGAATAACCAAAATAATAACCAAAATAATGGCAATAATAACGGTTTTTTTAATAAAAATCCTATTTTCATTTTTGCCATTTTCGCAATAGTTATAGTTTTAGCTTTTAGAAGCTTTAGTGGAGACGGACTTGGTGGCTCTTTTGGGCTAAATAGCAATGCTCAGAGTAAAATGGTAGCTTATTCTGAGTTTAAAGATATGTTAAAAAATAAGCAACTAAATGAGGTTGCTATCTCAGAGACTACCATAAAGGGCATAGGTAGTGACAAAACCATCTACCTCGCAAAGCGCATAAATGATCCAACGCTCATTGGCATACTTGAGCAAAATGGCATAACTTACAGCGTTTATAGCGAAAATAACTGGTTTGGAGATCTTATATTTTCATGGATCATCCCAGTATTTATATTTTTTGCCATTTGGATGTTTATTGCTAGTCGTATGCAAAAGAACATTGGCGGTGGCATACTTGGTATCGGAAGTGCAAAAAAACTTATAAATTCTGAAAAGCCAAAAGTTAAATTTGACGATGTTGCAGGCGTTGAAGAGGCAAAAGAAGAGGTTCAAGAGATAGTTGATTATCTAAAAAGTCCTGATAAATATCTAAGGCTTGGGGCAAAAATTCCAAAGGGAATTTTGCTAGTTGGCCCTCCAGGCACAGGTAAAACACTTCTTGCAAGAGCAGTTGCAGGCGAGGCTAGTGTGCCATTTTTCTCTATGTCAGCATCAAGCTTTATAGAGATGTTTGTCGGTGTTGGCGCAAGTAGGGTTAGAGATCTTTTTGAAAATGCTAAAAAAGAGGCTCCAGCGATCGTTTTTATAGATGAGATCGATGCGATCGGTAAAAGTAGAAATTCTGGTCCGATGGGCGGCAATGACGAGAGAGAGCAAACGCTAAATCAGCTTCTTTCTGAGATGGACGGCTTTGATGCGGATAAATCGCCAGTCATCGTTATAGCTGCTACAAATAGGCCTGAAGTTTTAGATGCTGCGCTTTTAAGACCAGGTAGATTTGACAGGCAAGTACTTGTTGATAAGCCTGATTTTAAAGGACGTTGCGACATCTTAAAAGTTCACATGAAAGATGTAAAGATTGGCAAAGATGTAAATATCGAAGATATCGCAAGGCTTACGACCGGCTTAGCTGGTGCTGATCTTGAAAATATCATAAATGAGGCAGCACTTCTTGCAGGACGTAAGTCAAAGACCTTTGTCGAGCAGGCCGATCTTGTGGAGGCTGTCGAGAGATCGATCGCTGGACTTGAGAAAAAGTCTCGCCGCGTAAATCCAAAAGAAAAAAGAATCGTCACTTATCATGAGTGCGGCCATGCCTTGATAGCTGAGCTAACAAAAGGTGCAAAAAGGGTAACAAAAGTCTCAGTCGTACCACGCGGTCTTGCAGCGCTTGGCTATACTCTAAACACGCCTGAAGAGAATAAATTTATGATGCAAAAGCATGAATTGATAGCAGAAGTGGATGTACTTTTGGCTGGTAGAGCTGCTGAAGAGGTGTTTATTAAAGAAATTTCAACTGGAGCTAGCAACGACCTAGAGCGTGCAACCGATATCATAAAAGCCATGGTTAGTATGTATGGTATGAGTGATGTTGCTGGTCTTATGGTGCTTGAAAAACAACGTGCTACGTTTTTAAATGGCGGTCAAAGTATCAAAGACTATAGTGATAAGATGGCTGAAAAGGTTGATGAGTTTGTAAAAACACTTCTTCATGAAAGATACACAGCTGTACTTGGTTTGCTTGAAATTTATAAAGGCGCTATTGAAAATATGGTATCAGCACTTTATGAAGAAGAAACGATCGAAGGAAAAAGAGTTAGAGAGATCATTAAAAACTATGAGATCGAAAATGATCTAGAGAGCAGACTCGTAGAGACCGAAGAAGACGAAAAGAGTAAAAAAGAGGAATAAAAATGAGTGGCTATATCGCGAAAGCAGGATATAAATTTATATTATTTTTTTTAATTTTATTTGTTTTATCTTTGCTGTTTGGGATCTTGCCACTACTTTTTGCTATTTTACTTTTTTTGGGTCTTTATTTTTTTAGAGATCCTGAGAGAGAGCCATTTTCTGATGATAAATTGGCTTTACTATCGCCGATTGATGGCAAGATAAAAGAGATCAGTGCTTCAAATTTTGACAATAATGAAGTAGCTAAGATCGTCATAAAAAAATCTTTTTTTGATGTTGGTACATTAAGGGCTGTAAGTGATGTAAAAGTAGCTGAAATACGAAAAAGACATGGTTTATTCTTATGTCAGGCTATGAAAATTTCAGAATTTTTAAATGAAAGAGCTATTATTCGCTTTGAAAAAGAAAATATAAAATTTGTTATGAAAATTATAGCTGGAGCTTTCAGCCGAAGTTTTGAAATTTCAAATGTTACTAGCCTAAAAGCATCCAGAAAATTTGGTTTTTTAGGAAGTGGTGAGGTGATTTTATACTTACCAAGAGATACTAAAATATGTGTAAGCGTTGGAGAAAGCGTAAAGGCTGCTTCACTTTTGGGATATTTTGAAGAGGGAAAAAGAGATGAATAACATACAAAAGATGCAACTAATGTATATCTTGCCAAATTTATTTACAGCAGCTAGTGCTTTTTTGGGTGTTATTAGTATTATTTCATCTATTCAAGGCAACTATTTTAAAGCCATTATTTATATAATCTTATCGCTTATTTTAGATGGACTTGATGGGCGTGTGGCCAGACTTACAAAGACAACTAGCAAATTTGGGGTAGAGTTTGATAGTCTTGCAGATCTTGTTGCTTTTGGTGTAGCGCCAGCGATTTTATTTTATTTGACTATTGGTAAAAATTTTGGCAGATTCGGAGCACTTATAGCTGCTATGTTCGTGGTTTTTGGAGCTATTAGGCTTGCTCGCTTCAATGTCACTACTGGTACATATGAGCCAAATGTTTTTATTGGGCTTCCTATACCATCAGCAGCTATTGTGAGCGTACTTTGGGTTGGTATTTATATAGACTATACATTTTTAGAAGGATTTGAGTGGTGCTTGATGCTACTTGAAGCTACTTTGGCAGCTTTAATGGTTAGCAACATCCGCTATCCAAGCTTTAAAAAAATAAATTTAAAACAAACCCACGTGATAAGAATTTTAGTAGCTCTTGTAGTTGCGTTTTCGATGCTTTATTTATATCCATTTGAAAGTGCGACTTTGGTTATGAGCGTCTATATGCTTTATGGTATAGTAAGAGCCACTATAATGTTTAGTAAAAATTCTAAAAAAAAGGAGAGCGAATGAGCGAAAATGGCGTCATAAAATCACGTAAATTTTTACCAAAAATCGAAATCAAAAACTCTCTACTGCTGCTACTTAGGTAGCAAATTTCTCTTTACTTAACTCATCAAATTTAAAATTTAAATATAAAAAACAAAAAAGGACAAAAATGGATAAGAATAAAATTATAATCTTTGATACGACTTTAAGAGATGGTGAGCAAAGCCCTGGTGCATCGATGAATACAGCTGAAAAACTACAGATCGCACTTCAGCTTGAAAGGCTTGGTGTGGATGTTATGGAGGCTGGATTTGCAGCAGCAAGCCCAGGGGATTTTGATGCGGTAAACCAAATAGCAAAGCAAGCCTCAAATATCACGGTTTGCTCTCTTGCACGCGCAGTTGAGCGTGATATTAAGGCAGCTGGCGAGGCATTGGCTCCAGCTAAAAATAAGAGAATTCATACATTTATAGCGACAAGTCCAATTCATATGGAGTACAAGCTAAAAATGAGCCCAGATGAAGTAATAAAACGTGCAGTCGAGTCTATAAAATACGCAAAAACCTTTTGCGATGATGTGGAGTTTAGCTGCGAGGACGCTTGTAGAAGCGAAATGAGCTTTTTAAAAGAAATTTGTGATGCTGCCATAAATGCGGGTGCAAAAACTTTAAATATCCCTGATACAGTTGGTTATTTATATCCTGAAGAGATAACTGCTCGCATTAGTGAAATAGTAAAATTTGTAGGCGATAGAGCGATAATCTCTGTGCATAATCACAATGACTTAGGCATGGCTACAGCAAATTCATTAGCGGCCATAAAAGCTGGTGCAAGGCAGGTCGAAGGTACGATAAATGGCATAGGTGAGCGCGCCGGAAATGCTGCGCTTGAAGAGATCGTGATGGCTATTAAAACTCGCCAAGACGTCTTTGCTCCACTTTATACAGATATTATTTCAAAAGAAATTTATCCAACTTCAAGACTGATCGCTAGTATTATAGGCATTGAGCCTCAACCAAACAAAGCTATCGTTGGTAAAAACGCATTTGCTCATGAGAGTGGCATACATCAAGACGGCGTGCTAAAACACAAAGAGACCTATGAAATAATTAGCGCTGAGAGCATAGGCCTTGAGAAAAATTCTCTCGTTCTAGGTAAGCATAGTGGTCGTCACGCATTTAAAGATAAGCTTGCTAGCCTTGGATTTGACCTTGATAGCGATGCTCTTAATAAGGCATTTGAAAAATTTAAAGAGCTAGCTGATAAGAAAAAAGAGATATTTGATGACGATATTAGGGCTCTTGTGGCTGAAGAGATTACAAAAATTCCACAAGCTTATGAGATCACGGCTCTTCTTCAAAGTAGTGGCGGAAGCCTTGCAAGTGCTTCAATTAGCATAAAACACAATGATGAGATCATCAGTGACTCAGCTCTTGGTAATGGCACAGCAGATGCGATATTCAAGGTAGTTGATCGTATTAGTGGCATTAGTGGCACACTAAAAGACTATAAAGTGGCATCTGTTTCCCAAGGTAAAGACGCACTTGCTAAGGTTGATGTAAAGGTCGAGTTTGAGGGCAAAACGGCTGTAATAGGCCATGGACTTGACATAGATACTATGATGGCAAGCGCAAAAGCCTATGTTGGCGCACTAAATAGCTACATTCGCATACATAAAAACTAAAATTTTAGCCGGCTGCTAAATTTACAGCTGGCTATTTTAAATTTAATCCAAAAACTATATAAATTTTTAAAATTCAAAGTCTTTATTTAAAAAAAAATAGATTTTACTATCTTTACAAATTTTAAAATCTTACTCACTCACCTTAGCAACTTACTAATTTTAGGGCTCATAAACATTCGCCACTAAATTTAGAAGCGTGATATACTCGCTCGTAAATTTTTAAAATTTTATAGAGTTTAGACCGCATGCAGTGCGAAGTACTAGCGCATGCCCCTTGAATGTGCGAGGGATTTGGAGGATTTCTTAAAAAAAGGAGGGGGACAAGGGGATGGACTTCGCGTCTACCACGCAGTTGCGAGTCTGAGAAGTAAAAATTAAGTCCACTTGCCTTCCTTTCGAATAAAAAAATGAAAATTTAATCAAGCCATTTTGTAAATTTTAAAATATTACACACTCGCCTTAGCAGACTACTAAATTTATATCCAAAAAATGCCAGCTTTAATTTGAAATTTTGCTCGGATAATAAATGTTTGACTTACTGCCCAACTATCTTTTTAACAGCTAGTGAAGCTAAATTTAGTCCAAAGCAAGCAGTTACACCCATGAAGCTTCCAAGTGGCTTGCAAAGTGGCTCTTCTGTCGAAAAGACCACGTCAAATTTACCGCTAAAGCCTGATTTTTTGAGCTCATATCTATATTTTCTAGCTAGCGGATCGATCGATGTTTTCCATACGCTAGCCACCTTTATCTTGGTTGGATCAACCCTTTTTGCCCCACCCATCGAGGCTATAAATTTGCTAGGATCTACCGCATTTGCAAGGGCGATCTTGGCAGTGATATCATCGATTGCATCGATCACCACGTCAAATTTACTAAAGTCAAAACCAGCAATAAATTCTGGCGTGACCAGCGTCTGTATAGGCGTGATGCAAGGATAAATTTTGGCAAACTCCTCCACCTTTACGCCGCCTACATTTTCGCTGTAAATTTGGCGATTTTGGTTTGTTATGTCAAAGATGTCTTTATCGATTAAAGTGATGTGTCCAACCCCGCTTCTAGCAAGCGCATCCACGCACATCCCACCAACGCCTCCAGCTCCGCAAACTAGCACTTTTGCGCTTTGAAGCTTGCTAAAACCATCCTCACCAAAGAGCCATCTTATCCTTGTAAATCTATCATTTTGCATCAAATTTCCCCTTTAAGCCCTCCAAACTTTCATACGAAGTCATATTTAGTTTTATGGGCGTTATCGTGGCAAAGCCCTCATTTACCTTGCTGATGTCGCTTGGCTCGCCTTTTTCGTATTCAAGCGCAGCGTTTCCAAGCCAGTAGTACTCGATGCCTCTTGGGTTGCGATTAAGCGTAGCATGCGTAGCGTAGGTGCGTTTGCCAGCTGGTACTACGGAGTAGCCTTTAAAATTTTTGCTAGTTACAGCCGGGATATTTACATTTAGAAATTCTCTTTGATTTAGTAAAATTTCACCCTCTAGCACCTTTGGTACGATAAATTTCACCACTTCTTTTGCTAGCTCAAAGCCAAGTTCATTTAGCGAGTTGTTTGCATAAAACTGCGAAAAGGCGATACTTCTAATGCCTTGCAAAACCCCCTCCATGGCAGCTCCGCACGTGCCAGAATAGGTGATGTCTTCGCCTAAATTTGCTCCGTGATTTATACCACTTATCACTAGATCTGGCTTTTTGTTATAAAGTGCGTGAAGTGCGAGATAGACGCAGTCGCTAGGCGTTGCGTCATCGAGTTTAAAAAAGTTATCATCAAGTTTTATAAATCTAAGTGGCCTTGTGAGCGTCAAAGAGTGAGCGCAGGCTGATTTTTCAGAGCTTGGAGCTACGATCGTGACATTTACGCCATCTAGCTCGCTTAAAGCTTCTTTTAAAGCAAGCAAGCCAGTCGCTTCAAATCCATCGTCATTTGTTATCAAAATTTCTTTCAAATTTTATCCTTTAGAGGCTTGGATTTTATCACAGCTTTCTTAAAATTTTAAAGAATTTTTGCGTATAATGCCCCTAAAAAAGACATGATGAAAGTGTGTAAATGAAAATTTTAGTCTCCGCTCTTGAGCCATCGGCAAATTTGCATTTAAAAGAAATTTTGAAAAATTTCGAGGGCGAATTTGAGCTTATGGGAATTTTTAGCGAAGAGCTTGGCACGCCATATATGAAAAGTAGCGAATTTTCAGCGATGGGCTTTGTCGAGGTTTTGCCGCTCATCTTTAAAGCCAAAAAAGCGATGAAGGTGATGAGCCAGATGGCAAAAGATGCTGATGCCGTGCTTTTAATAGACAGCCCAGCTTTTAACTTACCTCTTGCAAAAGCGATAAAAGAGTCTGGCACAAAAGCAGCCGTGACATATTACATCTTGCCTCAAGTTTGGGCATGGAAGCCAAAAAGAGTGAGCGTGGTTGAGAGGTACTGTGACAACCTAGCTTCGATCTTGCCATTTGATGCCAAATTTTATAGCCGATCGACCTACGTGGGACATCCTTTGATGGATGAGATAAAGCTTAAAAAAACTAGCCTAAGTAGCAGCGGCAAAGTGGCGTTTTTACCGGGATCAAGAAGGTCAGAGATTTCAAGACTGATGCCAGTTTATAGAGAGCTTGCTAAAAAGATAGAAGCAAAAAGACTGCTTGTTGTGCCGCCATTTTTGCTTGAAAAAGTGGATGAAATTTATGGGGATGTTAGCGATTTTGAGATCGTTTCAAACACGCCTGAAGCCTTGTATGAGAGCGACTTTGCCTTTGTTTGCTCAGGTACGGCTACTCTTGAAGCAGCACTTATTGGTACGCCATTTGTGCTAGCATATAAGGCAAAAGCGATAGACGTTTTCATCGCTAGGAAATTTGTAAAGATCAAGCATGCAGGACTTGCAAATATAATGTTTGACTTCATGGGCAAAGAGCCACTTCATGAGGAGTTTATCCAAGAGTTTGCAACGGCTGAAAATTTGCTAAGGGCTTATGAGGACTGCGACAGGCAGAAATTCTTAAAAGGCTGTGATGAACTAAGGGCTTATTTAGGGCATGGCAGCAGTAAAAATGTAGTAAAAATTTTAAAGAATATGGAGTAAAAAATGAGTGAACCAATGACAATGCATGGATATGAGAAGATAGAAGCTGAGCTAAAGGATCTAAGGCTAGTACAGCGCCCTCAAATCGTAACTGAGATAGATATCGCAAGAAGTCACGGCGACCTAAAAGAAAACGCCGAGTACCACGCTGCAAAAGAGAAGCAAGCCTTTATAGACGCTAGGATCGCTGAGCTTAGCGCACTTCTAGCAAACGCTGAAGTGATCGATCCAAGTAGCTATGAGCACGATAGAGTTAGGTTTGGCTCGAGTGTGACGATAATGGACGAAGAGACCGAAATAGAGCATACATATACGATAGTTGGCATTAGTGAAAGCGACATCGATAAAGGCTATATCTCGATAAACTCACCTCTTGCAAAGCAGCTTTTGGGTAAGGCCGAAGGTGATGAAGTGGTGCTAAATTTACCAAAAGGTAGAAGCGACGTTGAGATCGTAAAAATTTGCTATAAGCCTATAAAATTTGACTAAAAAGATGAGACAAAGAGCCAAAAACTACTTTTTGGCTCTGCTAATTTTTAATTAAGGCAAAATTTGAGTGAATATCTATATGCCCCCGTTATAAAAGAAGGTGCGATCTTTTTAGCTGATGCGCATGAAAACGTAAACCGAAATGGCTTTTTAAAATTTTTAAGAGCCATTGATAGCGGGGAGATCAAAGAGCCGCCACAGATTTTCTTGCTTGGCGATATGTTTGATTTTTTAACTGGTGAAGGCGAATATACAAGAGAATTTTACGCCGAGCACTTAAGCCTTATAAATAAAATTTCACAAAAGGTGGAAATTTTTTACTTCGAGGGCAATCACGATTTTAGGCTTTCAAATTTATTTAATAAAACAAGAGAAATTTGGGATGGGCACGAGATGCTGCGCTATAAAAGTGTTAGAGTTTATGATATTTACGATCAGCCAGCAAATTTTAAGACGATCAATGAAGAGCGCGTTCAGATCGCACATGGTGATATATTTTTACCTTTTATAGATAAATATGCACTTAGATTTTTGCGCGTAAAATGGTTTTTAAAATTTATGAATACATTGGATAAATTTTTACATTTTAAAATATCAAAAGCAATACTAGCCAAACTTACTAAGAAAAATTTAGACTATAAAATTCCTAATTTTAAGGAGCTAATGAGTAAGCATTTGCAAGGATATGAGGCTAATATCGTGATAGAAGGACACTATCATCAAGGCGAGCAATTTAATATTTATGATAAGTTTTATATAAATTTACCTTGTTTTGCATGTGAGCAAAGTTATTTTGTTGTAGAATACGCCCAGCAAAAGTTAAATTTGCTCAAAATGAGTTTGAAAGGACATTGATGTTTGGAGATAACGTACTAAAAACGGACTCAAACGAGATGGAACTTGTTGATTTTCGTATCTTTAAAAAGACCGAAAACAAAGTATATGAAGGAATATACGGAGTCAATGTCGCAAAGGTGCGGGAGATCATTAAGATGCCAAATCTTACAGAGCTTCCAGGCGTTCCTGAGTATATCGAGGGAATTTTTGATTTAAGGGGCGTGGTGATCCCTGTCATAAATTTGGCAAGATGGATGAATATTATCGAGCCAACTGAAGGCGTAGTTATAAAGCCACGTGTTATTATTGCTGAGTTTAGCGGTATTTTGATCGGTTTTATCGTCCATGAGGCAAAAAGGATCAGGCGTATAAGCTGGAAAGATATCGAGCCAGCAAATTTTGCTTCAGGTTCTGGCGCTTTAGACAAAGGCAAAATAACAGGCGTGACAAGAATAGAAAATGATGAAGTTTTACTTATCCTTGATCTTGAAAGCATAGTAGAAGAGCTTGGAATTTACTCACCAAAGATCGAATTTGATGTAACAGACGATCAAAAATTAAAAGGTGCTGCTTTGGTTTTGGATGATAGCTCGACTGCTAGAAAACTGGTAAAAGACGCACTTGAGAAGATGGGACTTAGCGTAGTAGAGGCTAAAAACGGCGTTGAGGGCTTAGAGAGAATGGAAGAGCTTTATCAAAGATACGGAGATAACCTATCAAGAGAGCTTAGAGTTATCTTAAGTGATATTGAAATGCCACAGATGGATGGCTACCGCTTTGCTTCAACTCTTAAAAACGATGAAAGATTTAAAGAAGTACCAATAGTATTTAACTCCTCATTGAGTAATGATTTTAGTGAAATCAAGAGCAAAGAAGCTGGTGGTGCGGCGTATCTTACGAAATTTGATGCGAGTATATTTTATCAAGAAGTGCTAAAAGTTATTGAAGCACATTCTAAATCTGCAAAATGAGGTGAAACATGGATGATATGAAAGAAATAATGGAAGACTTTTTAATAGAGGCTTTCGAACTTATTGAGCAGATAGATCATGACCTTGTTGAGCTTGAGTCAAACCCTGAAGATTTGGAATTATTAAATAGAATTTTCCGCGTTGCTCACACAGTAAAAGGTAGCTCAAGCTTTTTAAATTTTGATGTTTTAACAGAGCTTACTCACCATATGGAGGATGTTTTAAATAAAGCTAGAAAAGGCGAGCTAAAGATCACTCCAGACATTATGGACGTAGTTCTTGAGTCAGTTGATATGATGAAAGGCTTGTTAAGCAGCATTAGAGATCATGGAAATGATACAGCTGCTGGCATTGATATTAAAAACATTTGCGCAAGACTTACTCAAATTTCTGAAGGCGAAGCTCCAGCAGCAGCTCCTGAAGCTCCTACCACACCGGTAGCTGAGCCAACACCAGAGCCAGAGCCAGCCGCGCCTGCCGAAGAAGCACCAGAGATAAGTGATGCTGAGCTTTCAAAGCTAAGCGACTCTGAAGTAGAAGCAGAGATAGAAAGACTCTTAAAGGTTAGAAAGGCTGAGGATCAAGCAAGGCGTGCTTCAAAAGGTATAGCTCCAAAATCTCCTAGTGAGATAGCTCCGGCTGCAAGTAGTACTTCAGCTCCAGCTGCAAAAGCAGAGAGTAAAGAAAAAGACGGAGATAAAAAGGTCCCAGCAGCAAGCAGCGGTGCAGTAGCACAGGAACAAACTATACGTGTTGAGGTAAAAAGACTTGACCACTTAATGAATCTAATCGGTGAGCTTGTTCTTGGTAAAAACCGCTTATTAAAAATTTATGATGACGTGGAAGAGAGATATGAGGGTGAGAAATTTCTTGAAGAGCTAAATCAAGTAGTCTCAAGCCTAAGTCTAGTTACGACTGACATTCAGCTTGCAGTTATGAAGACAAGAATGCTACCAATAGCAAAAGTCTTTAATAAATTCCCACGTATGATACGCGATCTTAGCCGCGATCTTGGCAAGCAAATCGATCTTGAAATTTCAGGTGAAGAGACTGAGCTTGATAAGTCAATCGTAGAAGAGATCGGCGATCCATTAGTTCACATCATCAGAAATTCATGCGATCACGGTATCGAGGATCCTGAGACAAGAAAGGCAGCAGGTAAACCAGAAAAAGGCCTTGTTCAACTAAAAGCTTACAATGAAGGTAATCATATCGTTGTTGAGATAGTTGATGATGGTAAAGGCTTAGATGCTGACATGCTTAAATCTAAATCGATAGAAAAAGGCATCATCACTGAACGCGAAGCTGATGCGATGAGCGAAAAAGAGGCATTTGGCCTTATCTTTAGACCAGGGTTTTCAACTGCGGCAAAGGTTACAAACGTATCTGGTCGTGGCGTTGGCATGGACGTTGTTAAGACAAATATTGAAAAGCTAAATGGCATCATTGATATTGAAAGTGAAGTTGGAAAAGGCACGGTTATGAAGCTTAAAATTCCACTCACGCTTGCGATTATTCAGTCGTTACTTGTTGGAACGCAAGAAGAATTTTATGCCATTCCACTTGCTAGCGTTCTTGAAACTGTTCGCGTGCCGATTGATGATATCTACACGATCGATGGCAAAAATGTACTAAGGCTAAGAGATGAAGTCTTGTCTCTTGTTAGACTCTCTGATGTATTTGGTGTAGAAAAGGCATTTGATGGTGGAGATCAAACTTATGTCGTAATAATCGGTGTTGCTGAAGCAAAACTAGGTATTATCGTCGATACTTTGGTTGGACAAGAAGAGATTGTTATTAAATCAATGGGCGATTATTTACAAAATATCCCAGGTATTGCCGGTGCGACTATTAGAGGTGATGGCCGTGTAACATTGATTATTGATGTTGGTGCTATGATGGAGATGGCAAAAGATATCAAGGTAGACATTAGAGCCGAAATAGAAGATAGCACAAAAGCAAAGGAAAAACCAAGCGATTATAAAGTCTTGATAGTTGATGACTCAAAAATGGATAGAACTATCATGCAAAAAGCACTTGAACCAACTGGGGTAACAATAATAGAAGCTACAAATGGTGTTGAGGCACTAAATATCGTAAAATCCGGAGAGCACTCTTTTGATGCGATCTTGATAGATATTGAGATGCCAAGAATGGATGGATATACACTGGCTGGCGAAATTAGAAAATACTCTAAGTATAGAAATTTACCGCTTATTGCTGTTACATCAAGGACGTCAAAAACAGATAGATTGCGTGGTGTAGAAGTTGGAATGACTGAGTATATTACAAAACCATATTCAGCCGAGTACTTAGAAAACGTCGTTAGAAAGAATATAAAATTAGCTTAGGGGTAAGGGATGAACAATAAACTAAATCAAGTTTTAAGCAAACAAAAACAGCAAATGAATGGTCCTGAGTTAAAAAATAATGAGGATATAGTTCAGCTAGTAGGATTTGTTGTCGGTGAGGAAGAGTACGCAATACCTATTTTAAATATCCAAGAGATAATCAAACCTATTGAATATACACGTGTTCCTAGTGTACCTGATTACGTTCTTGGCGTGTTTAACCTACGTGGAAATGTTATTCCTCTTATTGATTTGCGTAAGCGTTTTTCACTAAATGTCACAAAACAAAGCCCAAGCACAAGATATATCGTTATGAAAGATGCTGATAATATCGCTGGCTTTGTGATAGACCGCTTGACGGAGGCTATTAGAATAGACCGCAACAGGATCGATCCGCCACCAGAGACTTTAGTAAAAGACAAAGGCATGATTTATGGTATCGGAAAGCGCGACCAAAATATCCTTACGATCTTAAAGGTCGAAAGTCTTTTAAAACGTGATTTTTAGGGTATAGCTTGATAAAACTTTGTGTTTTTGACTTTGACTCTACAATAATGGACGGCGAGACGATAGATATTCTCGCCGCCGCTAATAATGCTAGTGAAGAAGTAGCTAATATAACTAAGCGTTCAATGAACGGTGAGCTTGATTTTTTTGAAAGTCTTACAAAAAGAGTAAAATTTTTAAAAGGATTGCCGCTTTTAAAAGTAAATGAAATTTGCAAAAATTTACCCATAATACCAGGAGCTGGCGAGCTAATAGAAGCTTTAAAGCAAAAAGGTATCAAAGTTGTGGTTTTTAGCGGTGGATTTCACAATGCAACCGATGTAATGCAAAAAAAACTTAATTTTGATGCAAATTTTGCAAATATTTTGCACCACAAAGATGGAATTTTAACAGGCGAAGTTGGCGGAGAAATGATGTTTAGTAGTTCAAAAGGAGATATGATTGACCGCTTATGTGGACTATTAAATTTAGGCAAGGACGAGATAATGTGCGTTGGGGACGGGGCCAATGACATATCGATGTTTAGAAAGTGTGATCTTAGCATTGCATTTTGTGCAAAAGATATCTTAAAAAAAGAAGCGACACATTGTGTTGATGTTAAAGACTTGCGTGAAATTTTAAAATTTATAAGGTAGAAATTAATGTATGACAACGAAGCTAAATTCTCTCTTTGGTGTGATTTTATAGAGAGAAATTTTTTACAAAGTGAATTTAACTCTTTATTGGAAAATAATATTATAAACGGCGCTACAAGCAACCCAGCTATTTTTAAAACAGCATTTGCTTCACCTGCTTATAAAAAGATCATAGAAACTAGCAATAAACGCCACCCAAAAGATCTTTATGAAATTTTGGCTACTCAAGATATAAAAATCGCCGCATGTAAAATGTTAAAAAATTATGCAAATGGCGATGATGGCTTTGTAAGCATTGAGGTTGATCCAAATTTAAGTGATGATACAGCCGCAACGATAGAAGAAGGTATCAGGCTTTATAATCTAATATCAATGCCAAATGTTATGATAAAAATTCCAGCTACAAAAGATGGTTATGAGGCGATGAGCGCACTTATGGCAAGGGGAATTAGTGTAAATGCTACGCTTATATTTTCACCAGATCAGGCTAAAAACTGTCTTGAAGCATTTAAAGAAGGTAGTAAGGCTTATACAAGTCGCTTTATAGATACTACTATGCCAAAAGGTGTGATAAGTGTTTTTGTAAGTAGATTTGATAGAAAGCTTGATGAAGTTATGGCTGCAAAGAGCTTGCCAACGGGACAAATCGGCATAATGAATGCTGCAAATATATACCACCTGATTGAAGATTTTGGACTAGAAAATGTAAGAACACTTTTTGCAAGTACAGGTGTAAAAGGCGGCGATTTAAGAGGGGATTATTACGTTAGAGAGCTAATGTATAAAAATTCTATAAATACAGCACCAATAGAGACGATAAAAGAATTTATAAAAGAAAAAGCAGAGGCAAAAAATGTGCCTAGTAAAGAAAATATCTCAAGCTTTTTTCAGATTATAAAAAATAATGATATAGATATAAATGTCGTTTATAAAGATTTATTAAGCGATGGTTTAAAGCAGTTTGTATCAGCATTTGATGATATTATGAAATCACTTTAAACAAAGAAGCCTAAGCTAATACACAAACAGTAAAAGCGATCATTTTTAAATAAGCTTTATGTGAAATTTATAAAGCATTGGATAAAATCAGCACCTATTTTTTATGAAAGGAAAACGATGTTAGAAGGAATCGTTAGAGAGAGTATCGGTAAGAAGTCTGCAAAGGCTTTGAGAAGAGATGGTTATCTAATCGCCAACATTTATGGCAAGGGATTAGAGAATGTTGCAGCTGCTTTTAAAGTAAATGACTTTATTAAAGAAGCACGCAAAAAAGAGAGCCTTGCTTTTGATGTAAAAGTAGGCGGAAAAGTTTATAATGTCGTTATTGTTGATTACCAAAGAGATGTTGTTACGAGCGATCTTAAACACGTAGATCTAAAAGTAGCACTTCCTGGCGTTTTGTCAAAATATATGATCCCAGTTAAGCCAGTTGGAACACCTATTGGTCTTAAAAATAAGGGCGTTTTGATCCAATCAAAAAGACGTCTTTGCGTAAAATGCACAGCTGAAAATTTACCAAATTCATTTGACGTTGATGTAAGTAAACTTGACATTGACGATACTATTTTGGTTCGTGATATCACAGCTCCTAAAGGCGTTACTATTGTAGACGCTGACCGTGTTGCGGTACTTGGAGTTATTAAAGCTAAATAAAAAGGGCTTTTGTGACACTAATAGCGGGGCTGGGAAATCCTGGCTCCAAATACGAAAACACTAGACATAATATAGGCTTTATGCTTATAGATCTCCTAAAAGACTCAAATTACAAAGATGTTAGCTCAGCTAAATTTCAAGGCGAAGTTTTTAAATTCAATGACATTATCTTACTAAAACCAACAACCTTTATGAACCTCTCGGGACAAAGTGTAAAAGCGGTCAAAGATTTTTATAAACCAGATAGAATAATCGTAATACACGATGACCTTGATCTTAGTTTTGGTGCAGTTAAATTTAAAAAAGGCGGCAGTAGCGGCGGCCATAACGGTATAAAATCGATCGATGGACTAATAGGCAACGACTACGAAAGGGTGCGTGTTGGCATTGGACACCTTGGTGATGCTAAAAATTTTGTCCTTGGAGAGTTTAGTGATGAGGAAAAAAAGGCTTTAGATGAAATTTTGACCTACACAAAAAATGCAGTTTGCGAGCTACTAAAGAGCGACATCAACGAAATCTCGCAAAAATTTACGATAAAAAAAGGTCTTATCAAATGAAACTATACGCCAGATACGTTGGCTGGGTCTATATAAAATCTTTTCTTATCGTGTTTTTAGCGCTTGAGCTATTTTATGTTGGCATTGATCTGCTTACAAATTTAAAAGATCTGCCGCCATCTGCAAACCTTCAGCTCCTTTATGTTGGGCTTACATCGCTTAGCGCTATTGGCTATGTTTTACCACTTTCGCTCATTTTTGCACTCATTATTTTACATGTAAATATGGTCAGATCAAACGAGCTAATCAGTTTTTATGCGCTTGGCATTAGTAAAAATAGCTTAATTTTTCCACCATTTTTTATTGCACTTTTTGTAACTATTTTTTATGTTGGCTTAAATTTTACTCCATTTGCCTATGCACACGACTATCAAAAAAGTATCGCTAAAAATACAGCTTTCTCAAAAAGTACGACCGATTCATTTTTAAAATTTGAAGGCAAATTTATCTATATAAAGGAGCTAGATTCTGTTAATCAAATAGCAAATGATGTTAGAATTTTTGAGATAAATGGCACAAATTTACTCTCAACTACATTTGCAAATCATGCTAATTTTAAAGACAATGAGTGGATTTTAAAAGATGTTAATCAAACTCTTTTGCCGCAAATTTTAGAGCTTGGTGAAGTCGGTTTTAATAAGATACAAAGCGAGAACTTAGATGCATTAAAAGGCTTTAAGCCAAAGAGTATTGAAAGCGCTGTTAGTGTTGAAAACTCAAAATTTAACATACCTGATGCGATAAATTTTATAAAGACATTTAAGAATGAAGGCATCGGTCTTGATAGTGCAAAAACAGCTTTTTACAACCTTGCTATTGCACCATTTTTTGCACCATTTTTGTTGCTCATTTTTTACTATCATTTGCCTGTAACTGGTAGATTTTTTAATCTTGCGCTTTCGACTTTTATTTTTGTTGTGATAACTCTTGTCGTTTGGGGACTGCTCTTTATTCTTGCAAAATTTGCACAAACTTCCGTGATCTTGCCAGAAATCGGCATAGTTTTGCCAGTTATTTTACTTTTTGTATACGCCATTTATCTCATAAAATCGCATCGTTAAGCCAAATTTTGGCAAGCTTTTTGTAAAATCAAGCCATTTTAATAAAGGCTATTTTATGGATTTTAAAGAGCTTGCACGTAGATACAAAACCCCACTTTACATTTATGATTTTAACCACATAAAAAACCGCTATGAAGCACTAAAGAATGCATTTTTTGCTAGAAAATCTCTCATTTGTTATGCGGTGAAAGCAAACTCAAATCTAAGTGTTTTGAAATTTCTAGCCGACCTTGGAGCTGGATTTGATTGTGTTAGCATTGGCGAAGTAAAAAGAGCACTTTTAGCAGGCGCAAAGAGATATCAGATCATTTTTAGTGGCGTTGGCAAGAGCGATGATGAGCTAAAAGAGGCTTTGAAAAATGAAATTTTGCTCATTAATGTCGAGAGTTTTGCTGAACTTTTAAGGCTTGAAAAGATCGCAAAAGGGCTAAACTTAAAGGCAAGGATCAGTATTAGGGTAAATCCAGGTGTCGATGCAAAAACTCACCCATATATCTCAACAGGGCTAAATGAAAATAAATTTGGCGTTGATGCCGAAACAGCTAAAAAAATGTACATTCACGCTAAAGTTTCAGACTCTCTTGAGCCAACTGGCATACACTTTCACATCGGATCTCAGCTAACATCACTTAGCCCGATAATCGATGCTGCAAATATCGTTAGCGAGCTTTTAAGAGAGCTAAGAGCACTTGAGATAGATATCAAATTTTTCGATGTTGGCGGCGGACTCGGTATCATTTATAACGATGAAAAAGAGATAAATTTATACGACTATGCTCAAGGAATTTTAGCTGCACTAAAAGGCCAAGACGTGACTATCGTATGCGAGCCAGGACGCTTTATCGTAGGTAATGCTGGCTACTTTGTTGCAAGCGTTTTATATGAAAAATTTAACGGCAAAAAGAGATTTGTCATCACTGATGGCGCGATGAATGATCTTATAAGACCAAGCCTTTATGGTGCTCATCATGAAATTTTTGTTTGTGGCAAGGATAAAAATTTAGGTGTTTGCGACGTGGTTGGTCCAGTTTGTGAAAGTGGCGATTTTTTAGCAAAAGATATAGAGTTGCCAGAGTGCGATAGTGGCGATATTATCGTTGTAAAAGGTGCTGGAGCTTATGGTTTTAGCATGAGCTCAAACTACAACACAAGAAACAGAGCCGCTGAAGTTTGCGTGCTTGATGGCAAAGACAGACTTATAAGAAGACGTGAGAGCTTTGAAGATGTCGTGGCACTTGAGAGAGAATTTTTGGAGAGCGCTGATGCAAGAGCTAAATGAGCTTAGAAAAGAGATCGATGCGATCGATGATCTCATCTTAAATAAACTAAATGAGAGAATGAAGCTTGTTGAGCAGATCGGTAAGCTAAAACAAACTAGTGGGACGCCTATATATCGTCCTGAGCGCGAGCGAGCTATCATAAACCGCTTAACTAGTCTTAGCAAAGACAAAGCCTTAAATAAAGCTGCGATCGAGGCCATTTATCTTGAAATTTTTGCTGTGAGTAGAAATTTAGAGATGCCTCAAAAGATCGTCTATCTAGGGCCTGAAGGCACTTACACGCATCAGGCGGCTCAGAGTAGATTTGGTGCGATGAGTGCCTATCTGCCACTTGCTACGATCGAGGCAGTTTTTACTAAGCTAGCTCAAAAAGAGGCAAAATACGGCGTCGTGCCTATCGAAAACAACACTGAAGGCGCTGTTGGAGCTACGCTTGATTGTTTGAGTAAATTTGATGATATAAAGATAGTGGCAGAGCTCTACGTAGATATCCATCACAGCTTTGTTAGCATAAATGAAAATTTAAAAGAGATAAAGCGAATTTACTCACATCCGCAAGGCTACAACCAGTGCCGTAAATTTTTAGAAGATCACATGCTAAATGAGGTCGAATTTGTCCCAGCCAAATCAACCGCAGCAGCTGCATATATGGCATCTATGGATAGAGAATCAGCCGCCATTTGCTCAAAAATCGCAGCTAAAATTTACAACGTGCCAATCGTCTATGAGACCATTGAAGATAATATGGCAAATAGAACGAGATTTTTGATCTTAAGCGATTTTAAAAATGCCAAGGTTGAAAACTCAAAAACTTCGATCCTAGCAAAGACTGATCACAGTCCAGGACGCCTTGCTGATCTGCTTTCTATCTTTAAAAATGAGAATATCAATATCACAAAACTTGAGTCACGTCCTATAAAGCAGCGCGAATTTAAGTCAATTTTTTACCTTGACTTTGAAGGGCATATCGACGATGAGAAGGTGCAAAACGCCTTTGAACTCGCAAAAGAGAGCGGCGCTGAGATAACGTGGCTTGGAAGCTATTTAAACGGAGAAGAGTAATGAAATTTAATGACTTTTTAGATGGTCTAGTAAATTACGAGGCTGGAAAGCCGATTGAGCTTGTAGTTAGAGAGTTTGGTATCGAGGCAAAAGATGTGATAAAGCTAGCTAGCAACGAAAATCCTTTTGGCACTAGCAAACGCGTAGAGGAGGCACTAAAAGAGGCCGCTAAAAAAGCGCATCTCTATCCAGACGATAGCTACTTTGAGCTAAAAGATGGGTTGGCTAAAAAATTTGGCGTAACTAGCAAAAATTTAATCATCGGCTCTGGAAGCGACCAGATCATAGAGTACGCACTTCACGCAAAGGCAAATAAGCAAAGTGGCGTTTTGATGGCTGGCGTGACATTTGCGATGTATGAAATTTATGCAAAACAAACAGGGGCTAAAATTTACCGCACAAAGAGTGTGGAGCATAATTTGAGCGAGTTTTTAGAAATTTATAACGCGCACAAAGATG
Source organism: Campylobacter concisus (assembly GCF_001891085.1). Taxonomy (NCBI): domain Bacteria; kingdom Pseudomonadati; phylum Campylobacterota; class Epsilonproteobacteria; order Campylobacterales; family Campylobacteraceae; genus Campylobacter; species Campylobacter concisus. Next base: position 6,562 of record NZ_JXUP01000004.1, on the reverse strand, counting down.
AAATTTCTGTCATTTTTCTTTGCTTGCCAAATAACCCATTAGGTGAGTGTTTGGACGCAGATGAGGTCTTTAAATTTATAAAAAGCGTTGATGAAAATACGCTTGTTGTGCTTGATTGTGCCTACAATGAATTTGCAAAATTTAAAGATAGCAAAAAAGAGATAAAGCCAAGCGAGGTGGTGAAATTTAAAAATGCCATCTATCTTGGCACTTTCTCAAAAGCCTACGCACTTGGCGGCATGCGCGTTGGATACGGCGTGGCAAATGAAGAGATCATAGGCGCTCTCTCAAAACTAAGAGCTCCATTTAACATCACAACTCCAAGCCTAAGAGCAGCGATAGTAGCGCTTGATGATGATGAATTTGTGCAAAAAACTATGCAAAATAACTTCGAGCAAATGAGGAGATATGAAGAATTTGCAAAGCAAAATGGCATAGAATTTATCCCAAGCTATACGAATTTTATAACTTTTAAATTTAACGAGCCAAAATCAAGCCAGATATGCGAAAAGATGCTAAAAAAGGGTATAATTTTGCGAGATCTAAAAAGCTACGCCTTAAATGCGGTGAGAATCACCATCGGTCAGGCATGGCAAAACGATAGAGTTTTTGAAGAGTTAAAGCAAATTTTAAAGTAGGGATATGGATTTTAAGGCATTACTTCATCAAATAAGTCAAATTTATCAAAAGCTTTCACTAAAACAAAAGATCGTCGCAGGTAGCTCGATCGTCTTAGTTGTAGCTTTTTTGGTATTTTTAACGCTTTATAAAAGCAAAAGTGATAGCTTTGCAGGATATAGCGTCCTTTTTGAAAACATCAGCCCAAGCGACTCAGCCTTAATAGTCGATCAGCTAAACAAAGATGGCATCAAGTATAAACTAGCAAACGAGGGCACAATACTGGTGCCAACTAGCGATGTATATAAAGAGCGTATCGCTGTTGCAACGCTTGGCATACCAAAAGAGAGCAAGATCGGTTTTGAAATTTTTGACAAGCAAGAATTTGGAGCGACTGATGCCGAGCAGAGAGTAAAATTTCAAAGAGCGCTTGAGGGCGAATTAGCTAGAACGATCGAGAGTCTTTCTTCTATCCAAAAAGCGACTGTTCGTATCGCTATCCCTAAAGAGAGCGTTTTTACTGAGCGTCAAGCACTTCCAACAGCTTCTATCGTTGTTGAGTTAAAGCCAGGCGTTAGCCTAAACGCAAAGCAAATTTTTGGTATTAAAAACCTTGTCGCTGCCTCTGTTACAAATTTAAGCACAGAAAATGTAAAGATCGTCAATCAAGACGGCGTCGCACTTGGCGATGAAGATGGTGAGTTTGATAGTGACGCTATAGCTCAGCAGATACGCTATAAACGTGAGTTTGAAAATAACTATGAGCAAAAGATCGTAAATGTACTAGCTCCTATCGTGGGCGGAGCAGATAAGGTCGTAGCAAAGGTAAATATTGACTTTGACTTTGACAAAAAAGATACAAAAAGTGAAGTTTATGACCCAAATAACGTTGTTAGAAGTGAAAGCAACATCGAGGAAAAACGCCAAGGCTCAGCACCAAATGAAGTGGGCGGCGTACCAGGTGCGGTTAGCAACATTGGCCCTGTTCAAGGGCTAGATGACAGCACTTTAAAAGAGCAGTACAATAAAAGCTCACAGCAGACAAACTATGAAATTTCAAAGAAAGTAACAAGCATCAAAGGGCAGTTTGCTAGCATAAATAGAGTGAGTGCGGCTGTCGTTATAGACGGACTTTATCAGAGCAAAAAAGACAAAGACGGCAAGCCAACTGGCGAGCTTGAATTTGCCCCACTTACCAAAGAGCAAAGAGAGTCAATCACAAATTTAATCAAACAATCAATCGGCTATAACCAAAATAGGGGCGATGAAGTAAGCTTAGATAACTTTGAGTTTAAAACCGGCAAAGATATAAGCACTAGTGAGAAGATGGATGGCTTTGTGAATAACTATGTAGTGCCATTTATGCCGCTACTAAAATATATTTTTGCAGCATTGTTGCTTTATATTTTCTATAAAAAAGTCATTGTGCCATTTATGCAAAAGATGCTTGAAGAGACAAAAGAAGAAGAGGAGCAAGTTCAAGATGGACTTGAAGATATTGAGGTAGATGCTGAAGATACACTTGAGAAATTTAAAGCTGCTCGTAAAAAGGTCGAAGAGCAATTAGGGCTTAGTGGCGAGTTTAATGAAGATGAACTAAAATACGATGTTTTACTTGAGAAAATGAGAACGGTCATCACAGAGAGAAATGAAGAGATAGCAATGCTACTTCAAGATATGGTAAAAAATGACAGCGACTTTAATATGCGTAAGGAAATTTGATGTCAATAAAGCTAAATGATAAGCAAAAAATGATTTATGATGATCTATCGATGCCTGAAAAGATTGCTATTTTGCTGATTCAGCTTGGCGAAGAGGCAACTGCTCTTATATTTTCTCATATGGATGTTGATGTTATCACTGAAATTTCAGGCTATATCGCAACTGCGAAAAACATTGACAAGCAAGTCGCAAGTGCTGTGCTAGAAGAATTTTACGCGCTAATGCAGTCAAATCAATATATGAGAAGTGGTGGTTTGGAGTACGCAAAAGAAATTCTTTACCGCACATTTGGTCCAGAGGCTGCTCAGAAAATTTTAGACAAGCTTGCAAAAAGTATGGAAAACTCAAAAAGCTTTGGCTATCTTGATAAGATAAAACCACAACAGCTTGCAGACTTTATCATAAAAGAGCACCCTCAAACCATCGCACTAATACTAGCTCACATGGACTCAACGAGCGCTGCTGAAACGCTTAGCTTTTTCTCAGATGAGCTAAGAAGCGAAGTTGTCATTAGAATGGCAAATCTTGGTGATATTAGCCCATCGGTGATTAAGCGTGTTTCAACCGTACTTGAGGGTAAACTCGAAAGTCTTACATCTTATAAAGTCGAAGTTGGCGGTCCAAGAGCTGTGGCAGAAGTGCTTAATAGACTTGGACAAAAAGCCAGCAAAAGTACGATCGAACGCATCGAACAAAGTGATGATAAGCTTGCAACAACGATTAAAGAGCTTATGTTTACCTTTGAAGATATTATCAACCTTAACGCAACTGCGATTAGAGAAATTCTTAAAAATGTCGATAAAAAAGACCTTATGGTCGCATTTAAAGGCTCAAGCGATGGCATAAAGGATAAATTTTTATCAAATATGTCTCAGCGTGCAGCAGAAGCCTTCAAAGAGGAGATGCAATATCTTGGTGCGGTGCGTGTAAAAGATGTTGAAGAGGCTCAAAGACGCATAGTAGAGACAGTACAAACTCTAGCTGATCAAGGTGTGTTCCAAGTCGGCGAAGCAGATGAGATGATAGAATGAAAAGCAGCGTAATAACCAGTGAAACTTCTCCAGCTCACTTTATAGAAAATTACAGATTTAAAGTACTTGGAGTTGGAGAGCGAGCTGCAGATAGTGCTCCTGTATTGATAGAAGAAAATAATCTTAGTGAAGAGCTAAGTGAGCAAAATTTTGGGCAAAAGGGTGAAAATTTCATTCCTCAAGCTAGCCACCAAACGCAGACAAACTCACAAAACCACTTTGCTTCTCAGGCTCAAAGTCCACAAATACAGCAAGCAGGCGAGTCAAGCTTTGTCGAAGAACTGCTTAAAAAAACAGATGAGCTAAGCAGCAACATCATCAAACTTCAAATGCAAATAGAAAACCAAGAGAGCGAATTTGCTAAACGCCTTGAGGCTGAAATTTCTCGTGCAAAAGAAGATGGTAAAAATGAGGGCATCGCCCAGGCAAATGCAGCAAATGAAGCAAGGATAAATGAGTTAGAGGCTAGATTTAGCGCTTCAGCTGCAAAGCTAGATGAGCAGTATGTTAAATTTGATGAGTTTTTAAAGAAGATCGAAGAAGAGCTTGGGCAAACTGCTATAAAAATCGCAAAAGAAGTAATCGATAAAGAAATTTCAACCTCTTCAAGTCAGATCGCTCATCATCTAGCAAGCTCGCTTATAAAAGAGCTAAGTAATGTTAAAAATATAGAAATTCGCGTAAATCCCGAAGATAGCGAATATATAAAAGAGCAATTTAGCAATAATGAACATGTCAAGATAAGCGCTGATGATGCTATAAGCAAAGGCGGTGTGGTTATTATAAGTGATGGTGGCAATATCGATGCAACTATGCAAACAAGGCTAGAAAAACTAAAAATGCTGGTAAATAATGAATAAAGACGTTAAAAGTTTAGATGTTGATGAACTAAACGCACTTTGTCATGACATCAGGGATAAAATTTTAGCTACTGTTAGCAAAAATGGCGGTCACCTTAGCTCAAACATCGGTGCAGTTGAGATCATTGTGGCGATGCATAAAATTTTTGATGTGACAAAAGATCCATTTATTTTTGATGTGAGCCACCAAAGCTATGCACATAAGCTGCTGACTGGACGCTGGGAGAGCTTTGATACGCTTAGAAAATTTAACGGCATCAGTGGCTATACAAAGCCAAGCGAGAGTAAATTTGACTACTTTGTGGCAGGTCATAGCTCGACATCCATTTCACTTGCAGTTGGTGCTGCAAAGGCGATAAAACTTAAAAACGAAGATCGTATCCCAATAACTGTCATAGGTGATGGCTCACTAAGTGGCGGAATGGCGTACGAGGCGCTAAATGAGCTGGGAGACAGAAAATATCCTTGCGTCATCATCCTAAACGACAACGAGATGAGTATAAGCAAGCCTATAGGCGCGCTTAGCAAGTATCTAAGCCAGATGATGGCTGGGCAGTTTTATCAAAAATTTAAAGGCAGAGTTGAGAAATTTCTAAGTTATATGCCAGACTCTGCAGCATATATGGCCAGGCGCATGGAGGAGGGTATTAGGCTAATTACTCCAGGCATGTTTTTTGAAGAGCTTGGACTTGAATATATAGGCCCAGTCGACGGACACGACCTCTCAGCGCTTCTTAGCACCTTTGCGACAGCTAAAAGTATGAAAAAGCCAGTTATAGTACATGTGCAGACGCTAAAAGGCAAAGGATATGAATTTGCCGAGGGTTATTATGAAAATTGGCACGGAGTTGGGCCATTTGATCTAAAAAGTGGCGAATTTATCAAAAGACAGTCAAATAAGTCAGCCACTGCGATCTTTAGTGAACAGCTTTTAAAGATGGCAAGAGAACATAGCGATATCGTAGGCGTCACAGCAGCTATGCCAACAGGCACTGGCATGGATGCTTTGATACAAGAATTTCCAGACCGCTTTTGGGATGTGGCGATAGCCGAGCAACATGCAGTCACATCGATGTCAGCTATGGCAAAAGAGGGATTTAAGCCATTTGTTGCGATATATTCGACATTTATGCAAAGAGCTTATGATCAAGTCATTCACGACGCTTCTATTTTAAATTTAAACATCACCTTTGCGATGGATAGGGCGGGCATAGTGGGCGAGGACGGCGAAACGCATCAAGGTGCGTTTGACATTAGCTTTTTAAATGCTGTGCCAAATATGGTTCTTTTTGCCCCAAGATGCGAAGAGAGCATGAAAAATGTTATGGAATTTGCCTACCCTTACAAGGGTGTTAGCGCATTTAGATATCCGCGTGGGGCATTTATCTTAAGAGATGAGTTTGAAGCTAAACCGCTTGAGTTTGGCAAGGGTGAAATTTTAGCTGACGCAAAGAGTGATATTGCATTTTTAGGCTATGGTAACGGTGTTGGCAAGGCAAATTTGGTCAGAAATTTACTTGCTAGTAAGCTTGATACGATATTGGTTGATCTTGTCTTTGCAAAGCCGCTTGATAGTGAGCTTTTATTAGGTCTTGCAAAACGCACTAAAAAGTGGTATATCTTTAGTGATAGTGCCAAAAAAGGCGGTATTGGCGAGATAGTAAGTGCATTTTTACAAGAAAATAAAATTTCAAATATAAGCGTCATTAGCTTTGAGTATGAAGATAAATTTATCCCGCATGGTTCAACTGCTGAGGTCGAAAAGTATCTTGGTATAAGTGCCGAGCAGATTACCAAAAATTTACTAGAAAATAATTAATATCATTTAATAAAGTAACGTTTAATATTATTTTTGCTAGCATAAGCCAAAATAAAAGTAAGGAAAAGCACTATGCAATACGTATCATTATTAAAGCAATCTGGGCTAAAAGTCACGCCACAACGCCTTAGCGTTTTAAGAATTCTTGATCGCCACACGCATCCAACGATTGATGAGCTTTATGATGAAATTTTAAAAGAGAGCCCATCGGTTTCTCTAGCAACGGTTTATAAAAATTTAAATACTTTAAAAGACGAAGGTCTTGTAGTTGAAGTAAATATCGTCAATCAAAAGGCTAGATATGACATCTACGAATATCCACATATTCATGTAGTTTGCGAAAGCTGTGGAAGCGTCGAGGATGTGAGCTACGATGATGCTGAGCTTGGCAAATACCAAGAAGCACTAGAAAAGAAGATCGGAAATATAATAGAACGTCTAAATATCGTAGCTAGCGTAAAAAGCTGTAAACACTGTAAATAAATTTATGTTGCTAAATAGCAACATAAATT
>NZ_JXUP01000002.1 GCF_001891085.1 Campylobacter concisus | reverse complement strand
TTGCTATATCTATGCTTTTAAAGGTGCGACTAAAAATGATGTCCCCTCTGCAACATTGACYAAAGACTCCAGCGTGCTTTGAGTGAATTTTATATTCACTTGGGATGCCAGCTTGTTTATTAAACTCATCTGTAAAGTAGCCATCCTTATCTACCTTGTAGCCTAAAACCTCTGAGCTGGTTTGTTTGGTGGCAACTTTGGTTGATACCTTTATGTTCTGCTCTAAATTTAAGGGGTAGCTACCAAGTGCGTTTATCATCTAATATCCTTTAAATTTAAGCCATCTTATTTAAAATTTGCTTCTTATCTATCTTTTGCATAAGCTCTAAGACATCTATGCCTCTTTTTTCTTTGAAATTTAAAAGCTCTCTTGCATAGAGAAATTTTTGATCCTTATTTATATCATAGGTCTCATACTTCTTCTTAACCTGCATAGGTTTAAATTTCTTCTCGCTTTGCTCTTTAGCGAAATTTGCATTGTATTCTTGTTCTTCCTTAATTATCTGCTTTCTTTGTTCTTCAACATCCTTTGTAGCTTTTTCTCTTGCTTTGGCAAATAAAGTCTTAAATTCATCTATGCTTAGGTCGGTTCTATCTAAAAGACTAAGCGACTCCTTGTTTTCATTTGGATAAAGAGAAGACATGCTATCCATAAAAGCTCTTAGGTCAGCCTCCTCTTCTTTTGTGCCAAGACCTATTAGTTTGCCCATCATGGTTGGCTTGCCATCAACAGAGTTTTCCTTTAATATATCAGAATACATTATAAGGACTTGATCTTTTGCTTCTTCTAAAGTTTTTGGCTGTTTCATCGACATGGCGTTGCGATCTTGTTCGGTATTGTAACGCTTAGAAAGCATATTATCTATTTTGCTTATCGTTTTTGCAACCCAATTATCTTCATTTTCGTCTATGTCAATAATCTCTTTTATGCTCTTTCCAACTGGACCATACCATAAAGCTTCTATTTTGGCCTTTTCATCATCTTTGGTATCTTTAGGGATATTTTCTTTTTGGATAGTGGTTTCTTGTATCGATGTGTTGCTAAGTCCGTTTATGCTAGTTATCATTTTAAGCTCCCCCTTACGCCTTTATATCAACGTCTCTTTTTATACCAAGCATATCCACTAGATATTTTCCAGCTGGGTTTTCATTTAGCTCTTTTACTAAATTTAAAGGTGGCATGCTAAATTTTAAAAAGCTATCCATAAAGTCTTTGCTCTTTTTGCCGTCTTTGTCTATCTCACCAAAGAGTAGCTTTAACATTTTTAGATTGCGCTCCATCATCTTTTTAAATGAGAGTTCGTCTTCTTCATATCCCCTACGTCTATCTTCAGGAGTGCTGACAAAGCCACTTTGTAAGTCGATATAGATAAAGTCTCTTTTAGATCTAATGTGATCTTGCATATATTTAGGCATACCTGCTATATCGTTATCGGTAGCATTTATAAAGCCAGGTCCAAATTTCATCTCACCCATAAGCTCAAATAGCTCAAATGCCCTACTAAATTCTTTACTATCTATGCTCTTATCATAGCCTTCTCTTTTGCCTTGTGCTGTTGTCTCGCCCTCTCTTACATCAAGGTTGTTGTTTATAACGGCTGCTATAAGTCCGCCTCTAGTTATAGAGCCATCTTTGTTTGTGTATCTTTCGCCGTGTGGATCGATAAAAACACCACTTCCCACACTCTCTTTGCCACCATTATTGTTGTTAAAGATATCTGTTGTTGGCTTTAGTGGCTGCATGCCATCTCCGCCATCAAAGCTTGGGTTGAAAAAGAGCGTGCTTATCATCTGCTTGTTTGACTCTTTGTAGTTAAAGCTAGAAGCAGCTGCATCAAAGTCATAAATGGAGTTATGGATCTTAGTTACTTGCATACTTTGGCGGTTATAAGAAAAGCCTTGTGGGAAATTTCTTATCTCGTCAATGCTAAAGCTATCTTTTGAATTTAGCGTGTCTTCGCCAACGACTTGGCAGAGAATTTTGTAGGCATTGCCAGCAGTCTTTGCTATATCTATGCTTTTAAAGGTGCGACTAAAAAATGATGTCCCCTCTGCAACATTGACTAAAGACTCCAGCGTGCTTGAGTGAATTTTATATTCACTTGGGATGCCAGCTTGTTTATTAAACTCATCTGTAAAGTAGCCATCCTTATCTACCTTGTAGCCTAAAACCTCTGAGCTGGTTTGTTTGGTGGCAACTTTGGTTGATACCTTTATGTTCTGCTCTAAATTTAAGGGGTAGCTACCAAGTGCGTTTATCATCTTAGATCCTTTTAGCTCAAACTCATACCAAAGATATCGTCTTTTTTATGAAAAGATTTATTTCACCAGGGATTTCTAGTCTGCATAAATTTACTCCTAAACTCTTGTATCTACCTTTTTATAAAGCCTATCTTTGCTAGATGGTTCTTTAAATTTTAGGTCGTTTTCAAGGTAGGTGATGTTGTAAATTTCTTTAGTGGTGATGCTTTTGCCATTTTCAAGTCCGATTAGGAATTTACTTGTAAATTTATCAGTGAGGTTTTTAACGAGCTTTGCTCCAAGCTCTTTTAGGCTAGATATCTTCTCATCTTGCTTTATACCTATATCTTTAAAGTCAAGTCTATTTAGCTCTACATCATTCATAGCTTTAGCGTCTAAATTTATACTTGCTCTTTTGCTATCCTTGTCATCTTTGCTGATTAGCTTGCCAGTGTCGTTATAAATTTCTTTTACCTCTAGCTCTCTTCCGCTGTCAAATTTAAGTGTGATCGTGCCATTTTTATTTAGCTTCATAGCTATTACGCTGTCTGTGTCTTTTAGTGTAGCTGCTGCCTTGCTCGTATCACTCTCAAAAGCATGCTTTACTCTTTCTAAATTTTCTAGGCTAAACTCAAGCCCAGTTGCTTTTTCAAACTCACTCTCCATAGCGATCATATAAGATGACTTTGTGGCTTTTAGCTTTGAGATGAGATCATCTGCATCCTCTACATCATTTTCTTTTAAATTTTTGCTTATCCACTCTACATCTTTGCTATGAGCGCTAGACTCTTTTTGGTAGTCGTTATAAAATTTCATAAAGCTATCTTTTTGATAGCCTGCGTATGAAAAGCTCTCATCTTGTTTAGATCCAGAAGGCTTTATGATAGGGTTAAACTCACTAAGCTTTTTCTTGCCGTCAAAGCCAACTTTCTCATAGGCAAAGTTGTTTAAGCCGCTCTCTTCGTTAAATATCTTATTATCCCTAAGATCTACCCAGCCGTCTTTGTCTGCATGGTCTTTGAAAAATTTATTAGTCTCTTCTTTGTCTATCTTTTGGTAGCGATACTCGGCTGAAAATAGAGTATAAGGGTTTGAGTTATTTAAACTAACTCTGTAATCAACTGTGTTCTTGCTAGCAAAGTCCATAGCCTCATGGCTTAAATTTCTAATATCTTTTTTGATAAAGTCGTTAAGGTTTATCTCGCTTACAACTTCGCTTAGTTTGAAAATTTTCTCATTTCCATCTTTGTCGTAGCCTCTAACCTTTAGCTTATCAAAGTATTTATCACCAGAATTTATCACTCCGTCCTTGTTGCTATCAAAGTTAAATAAAAATCCATTTGCATCTAGCTTGCCTATACCTAGTTTGTCATTATCGTCATAAAGATCCAAAAAGACCTCCACGTCACCCAGTGAGGTTTTTATCGTTTTTTCATAGGCGTAGTCATTTAAATTTGTAAATTTAGTATCTGCTGCCGCAATGGGCTTAATGGGAGTTTTTGAATTTATAGATGAGAAATAGGTGCTAGTTTGATCCACTTTCCTTAGCGCTGAGGCATCTTCGCCAAAGAGATATTTGTTCTCAAAGTCTTTTTTGTCCCAGTTTCTTCTTTGTATATCCACATAAGAAAAAGCATCGTTTGTCCCACTATCTGCTTTAGCATACTCTGACTTCACGCCACTGGTGCTGGCGCTTTGGATGATAGAGTAAGTGCTATTTGAGATAAGCTTAGTAGCGATGTCTTTAAGCTCAGACTTTAAATTTGTATTGTCTAAAGTTTGCACTCTATCTACGCCAAGAAGGACCCTTGAATAGATCATATCTTTGGGTAAATTTATATTTATGGGCTCTAAATTTGGTGATATATTCATTCTAAATCCTTTTAAAATATATATCTTATATCGGCAAATATAAAAAATGTTTAGTAGTTTATAGTCTAAAAGGGCTTAGAGCGAATGCCTACTATGTTATATTTTTTAAAGCTCTCTTGTCTTCGTCCTCTCATCAAATTCTTTTAAAACGTCCATTATCTTGCTTGCTAGTCCCTCAAGCGTTTGATCTTTTTTAAGCTCTAAATTTCTAAGCTTTAAAATCCTGGCTAGTATATCTTTTAGATCTTTCTTGCCAGATAGTATCTCATCATAATAAGCCTTTGGTATGCCTATCTCACTTCTATCTTGTTTTGTAAGTATTAATGAACTTTTATACACATTAAGAGCCTCGTCGGTTATCCTTGTTGTGCCACCTTGTAGCACAAGACCTTGCTCGTTTTTTAAAAATGCTACAAAGATTTGCTCCTTTGTATAGCCTTGTTCATTATCATATACAGACATATCAGGCTTGAAGTCATATCCAGCACTACTAACCCACATATAAGGGATAGTATGCTCAGTTGTCATCACTTCTGGAGAAAAGTCAAGGAAATTTCCATTGACTTCTACATTTATATCGCTTAGATCATTTATTAGCTTGCGTGCATTTTCTACGTCTTGAGTTGTTCTAAAGATATGAGTTATCTTTTCATTGCTTCTATCGGTTAGCCCATCTAGCTCATCGCTAGTCATCCTACCCATTAAGTATTCGTAATGCTCTATTTTTTTATCTTTTGAAAAGTAGCCCTTTGGCATCTTTGCCAGATCTTCATTTGAGTAAAACTCTTTGCCCTTACTGATCACTCCAGCTGAAATTTGATCAAAAATTTTATAGTATTGCTTTATTGTGTCTGCTAGATCGATATTTGCAAAGCTATCCTCTCCGAACAGAGCATTATCCTTTCTTGTATCCATTGAAATATTTGTATAGTTTGGATGTTTTTGATTGTGCAGCACTATCGCATCAAGCGTGCTTTTGTGAATTTTAAAGTCTTGTGGCAAGCCTGCTGCTTTGTTAAAGTCAGCTCCCATAAATCCTTTAGCATCTACACTATATCCATAACCCTCTTGTGAAGTAAATTTAGCCTGATAAAGAGAGTCGATACTGCTAGATGAAACAAAGTCATTCTTAGGAATAGTGGTTTGGCTGATCGAATTTATATTTGGAGTGTTAGGCAAGAAATTTGCAAAGCCTTCGCTTTTTGTCTGTTTTTGGTAGTGCTGTTTTGTTAAGATGGAGTTATAAGAGACTTTCATAGCTTACTCCTTGAAATTTAGCTTCAAAGAGTAAGCAAAAGTTGTGCCGAAAAATTTAAGCGAGATAAATTTATGTTTGCTCGCTTTGAAATAAAATTTTACCTATGGGCAAAAATAAAAGCAAATTTATAGAAAGCATCTTGTAAAATAAATCAATCCTGAAAAAATGTACCGCTTTTTATAAAAACTGTACCATACTTTTAGGAAATTTTAAAGAAAGGGAAACTGCAAAAAGGGCAGTTAAAGTATCGATAAGTAGGACATCTATGGTGTCACGGGGGAGACTTGAACTCCCGACCTCCGGCTTATGAGGGTTTAAAAATAAACCTTGTGTAAGCACCAAAAAGACGGCACACAGCCAGTTTCACACTAGATATCTGCTACATTTTGCTACAAAGTTATATTGCATAGGTAACAAAGATGCAATATCTAGTCAAACGAAATGGCATATATTACTTTAGAGTAGCCATCCCACTATATCTGAGGCCCTATTTTGGTAATAAAACCGAATACATAACCTCCTTCCTCACAAAACGCTTTGATACAGCAAAAAATCGTGCTAAGATCTACTCTATAATTTTTAACGCGATCAAAAAGGCATGGAAGATGAATTTGAGCAGCGAACTTATAGAGCACTTGGTGCTTATGCTTTTAAAAGCCAAGGAGGCCAAAAGTATCAAAGAGCATGATATGCTTGGCAGATATATAAATTTAGATGGACTACTATCACTAAATTTGTTTTTAAAACAGAGTTTAAAAGAAGATAGCTTGCCTAGTGTCATATCAAAAGAGGTTGATGATATCTGCAAAAAGCTATCTTGCATTGACTCTCACACCAAAAAGCTTCTTGGTAAAAGAGTGCTTGAGGCAACGATAGATAACATAAATCACATATCATATAAGATGTGCAAAAATCAAAAGCTACTAAATGATAAGCAACAGACATTTGTGCCACTTGGTAAAAAGCACAAGAGTGCAAATTTAGATGATAATACTAAAGACGAGATAACAAAATGCGTTAAAGATAGTAACTTGCATAGCTATCAAGACTACATAGAGACTTTAAAAAAGCAGAATTTAGTACTCCCTTTTACTAAAAAGTCCTTAAAACACTCTGTTTGTGAGCTAAGAGATGCTATAAATGAGCTAGCTAGGCAAAAAGGAGCACTCACACAAAACGATATCCTAAGAATATTTGGTTGTGAGTTATCACCAGATGGAGACAATGAGCTAAGTGATGATCTCAAATTTGGGTATGGAAATTTAAATGATCCTAACTTTGGTGGTCAGGTAAAGTTATACAAGGCAGATAAATATGAAGATAAGGGCATAGTTTTAAGTGACATTGAGGCTAAAGACCTTGAGATAGATGATACAAGTGATACTAGTAACATGACTTTTAATGAAGCTATAAATTTCTTTCAAAAACTCTTCTCAAATAGAGCTAGAAGCTTTAAATCACAGCTAGACTCATCTACTAAAAGCGAGAATAAAGCTAGCATCGTCACGCTAAAGAGCGCATTTGAAAACTATGTATCAAACACGAGTATTTCAAATAACTGGAGTGATAGCACATTTGGTCTTGTTAGACATGTAGGACGGCTAATGTCTATGAAATTTGGCGATGAGCTAGACATCAAAAAGATAAAAAGAGATGACTTGCTAAATTTTAGAAATGTCTTACTGCAACTACCAACCAAACTCTCTCAAAATAGTCTCTATAAAGATAAGAGCCTAGATGAGATCATAGCTTTGGCAAAAGATAGACCAAAAATTTCTAAATCAACCATCAAGAAGTATATTGTTAGAGTTAGTGAGTTTTTTAAATACTGCTACGATAGCGACTATATAGATAAGAACCCAGCGGTGGATCTACAAATAAATTTAAACCAAGATGATGTTACAAATAAAAATCCTTATGAAGATAGTGACGTAAATGCACTTTTGGATATTGTGAGTAAGATTAGATCAAGTGGTGATACCAAAAGTCAAAGAATTGGCAAAGATGAGCTATTTTTCGTTACTCATATAGCAGCCTACTCTGGCATGAGACTAAATGAGATAATACAGTTAAACACGGATGACATAGTCGAAAAATATAACATAGTATGCTTTAGTTTAAATACAAAAGTAGATGTAAAAACAGGTAAGAGCAAGACTTTAAAGACCAGAAACTCTGTAAGGATAGTTCCTATCCATTCTAAGTTAAGCAGCATTGGGTTATTTGAATTTATAGAGAATAAAAAGAAGCTAGCTAAGCAAAGTGGTAAAGCGGTTAGGCTATTTAATTGCGACAATAAAGACTTCTCTGAATATTTTAGAAAGAAGATCAATACTCAAGTTATAAAAGATAGTGATAAAACAAGGACATTTCACTCATTTAGACATACTTTCATAAACAAGCTCATCCAAAGTGGCCAGAGGGTTGAACATATAGCTGCTCTTGTAGGGCACGAACAACAATACAAGATCACCATGAACACTTATGGCGAGCCAGTAACTCCAAAAATTCTAAAGGATCTAGTTGAGGAGGTAAATTTTTATCAAGGAGGGGAAGGGTGAGCGTAGTAAACTATTTAAAATGATGAGATTGTTAGCATAAATAGTAAAGATTGATTTATAATTTAAGGTTATTTAAGATTCTAAAATTATGCTTCATTTTATAACTTCTTAATATTTTACTATATGTTATTTGATTTATCTTAAACGGATCGATAAACAACGAAAAACATAACCTAAACCAGCTTGCATCTATATTCTATATATGGTATTTGCTATCAAAAAGCCATCTTGTATTTCATCTGGGCGAGGATACTTTTTGTCTGACAGATCAGACAAAAACACCTCGTTAGGGATCATCCCTAAAACCCTATCTTAACACTCTTTTCTTCATTTTTTAGTGCGGCTTCTAGCTCAAGTCTATGGCAAAAGTCTTCGCCATTTTTTATAGGTCTAAATTTAGCTTGTCTTCTCACACTAGCAAAGTCTCCAGGCGCTAGCAAGCCTAGGTTTGAGACCTTTTTACTTGCGTTTTCGTCAAATTTTACTTTTAACAGCGCACACTCTTTTTTAAATAAATTTTGCGCTTGCTCTGGCAATAAATATCCAAACTCAAGCTTTAGATCAAATCTTCTAAGACAGGCTTTATCTAGATTATTGATCAAATTCGTTGTAGCGATAAAGATACCATCAAAGCTCTCCATCTGCACTAACATCTCATTCACTTGGGTTACTTCCCAGCTTCTTGCGGCCATGCTTCTATCTTGTAAAAAGCTATCAACTTCATCAAAGACTAGCACAGCATGTTTTTCTTTGGCTTCCTTGAAAGCTAGTGCTATATTTTTCTCAGTTCCTCCTACAAACATAGATAAAAGATCGCTTCCTTTTTTGATGATGATCGGCTTTTTAAGGCTTTTAGCGATAAATTTAGTATAAGCGCTTTTGCCAGTTCCAGGCACGCCATAAAGGCATATCCTTGCACTTTTGCTTTCTTTTATGCCTTGTATTAGCTCGTTTAGATCGCAGTCTGAGTTTACGAAATTTGGATCATAGCTGCTTGGCAGATCAGCGCTTGGCTTTTCATCTTTTTCTATCTCATCGTAGCCTTGTGCTTTTAGAGTGTTGCTTATCACTCGCTCAAAAGCTTTATTTTTATCTTTTGTGTTTAAATTTGAAACAACTAAGCTAGCATTACTAACGACTGCTGGCGCTACAAATCGATTTTTAGCTAGCTTTTTAACAAGCTTATTATCTATCAAATTTTCACTATATTTTTTTATGATCTTTGCTCTTACATCTTCAGTAGGTATGCCTATCTCTATGGCTAGGTTAAACCTTCTAACTACAGCTTCATCCATGTCAAGGATATTGTTAGTTATCCAGATGGTAGGCAGGTAGTTAGTCTCGAGAGATCTATTTATAAAGGCTTTACCATACTGTCGTTTTTCGTCATTATTTGTGTTAAATATATCTTCTGCTTCGTCATACATGAGCAAATTTGATCCAGCGGATAATACGTTTTGAGCAAGGCAATATGACCTTAGCCTTCGATCCTCAGTCGCATATCCGTATTCGTCATCATAAGCTACTTCATAAAGCTTTAAATTTAGCTCACTGGCTATCACTTTACTAAGCTCGGTTTTACCAGTCCCTGCTGAGCCGTATAGAAGCACATTTACTCCTTTTTGCTTTTTGCTAACGGCATTTTTTAGAAACGAGAGCAAAATTTTTATATCTTCTTTTATATGAGGATAATTTTTTGTTGTCAAATTTGTCTTGCTACACGGCTTTATCGCGCTTTCAAATATCTCGTCCATGCTTTCACATTTAACAAACAAATCACACATAAAGTTATTGTTTATGACATCAATTTTAAATTTTAGGTTATGCACATTATTTTCTAGCTTTACAATCGAAGTCTTGGCAAAGATTCCATCTTTTCTAAAGGCTTTTTGAACATCGCTGAAACGTAAATTTAGTATCTTTGAGATGGCTTTTGTGGCTTGTATGTTGTTTAGATCTCCTAGTAAACTGCAAGCATTAGATATCACTTCGTAGTTGTACATGATCGCAACAAATCTCAAAATATCTCTCTCGGTACTATTTAGACCTAAATTTTCTTGAAGTAAATTTAGATTGTGTTCAAGATCTTTTAGCTCGCATGAAATTTGACTTTTTTCAAGAATTTCAAGTCTGTTTTTAAGATTTTGAATCTCTTCTTCTTTGGGCTCTTTTGACTCGATACCCAAAAAATCTAAAACATCGTCACATCCGCTTCTTAGTAACTCTCTTTCTCCTCCAAGATTAAAAATAGTACGAAGTGTCCAAAGTGTCGTAAGCTCATATATCTCGCTATCTACGTAAAAAATCTCTTTTTCCACGACAAACTCCTTTTGCTTTTGTTGAAGTTATTTTACTTAGTAGAAAAGACATTTTTATGTCCATAAATATAAAATTTGAGAAATTTGTTGTGAAAGATAAATTTAAAAAGAGCGCCTTAAAACGCTCTTTATTTACTCCCGCGTATCGCCACTATATGGTAGCTCAAGGGCTTTTATGTTTGCTACCGCATTTCCAGCGATGCCCTTTATAGAGCCGTACATACTTATGGTGTTATCTAGCACCTTTTCGATCTGTTTCTCTCTTTGCTTCCATATCTTTTGCATCGCGCGCTTTTCGCTATCTAGATCACTTTGCATGGTCGAAAATGCCTCTACTATCGCTTCTATTTGCATTTTAAATTCATTGCTGGTTAAAAAGTGATAGAGCAAGCTCATCTTGTCGCTTTTGTTCTCTTGCGCGATCAAGACGTGGTGTATCCTTATGAGTTGTTCTCTTAAAACAGCACTTAAGCCTTTAAATTCCTCAAACGTGCAGATCCAAACACCTTCGTATAGCCCCATCCTTTGCATATCACTTGGCATAGCATCAGTAACTATGACACCGATATCAGCGCCTTTTTCTCTCATGTCAGCCTTAAATTTCTCTATCCAAGACCTTTGGAATTCTTTTGTTCTCTTGCTTTCATAATATATCGTTCCACAGTTTTGAGATTCCCTTGTATGCACGATCTGTACGCAGTCAGCGCCTCTCGCACCTTTTTTGATCTCATCAATAGTATCAAATGGAAATTTTTCCCTCAGCCACTCTTCTATCGCGAGCTCCTGTACCTCACCTTGAAGCTGCATGCTGCCTTGCTCGGCCTTTCTTTGGGCTATTTGAAGTTGCTCTTGAAGCTGTTTTAGCTGTTCTTCTTTTTGTCTAAATTTAAGCTCATTTTGCTCATCTGCAGCCTTTTGTATCTTCTCTTTTTCATCTTTTAGCTTTTCATTTAATGCTAGCTCAGCCTTTGCGGTTATGGCAGACTCCATCTCCTCTTTTTCCCTTTGAAGCTGCAAAATTTGAGCCTTTGCTACATTTAGCTCTTTTACTTGATTTGACTTCTCTTCAAGCTGTTTTTGTAAAAGTGCGACCGACTCATTTTGCTCATCAAGTATCTCTTTTCTCAGCTCATCTTGAAGT
The DNA here is from genome assembly GCF_001891085.1 of Campylobacter concisus. NCBI lineage: Bacteria > Pseudomonadati > Campylobacterota > Epsilonproteobacteria > Campylobacterales > Campylobacteraceae > Campylobacter > Campylobacter concisus. The sequence continues at coordinate 31,748 of NZ_JXUP01000002.1, read as the reverse complement.
CTTGCTCTTTCCATTTTTAGCTGTATTTGCGTAGCTTTTTTGATCTCTTCCTCAAATTTCTCTTTTTGTTCTTGCAGCTGTTGCTCTTTTGATCTTAAACTCTCAAAATAAGCCTCCTGCTCCTTTCTTTTAGCCTCAAGTTCAGCTTCAAGCTGCTTATTTTGGGCTAGGTATTCACCTTTATATTTTCCCTCTAACTGATGATATAAAGCATCATTTATATCTATCTCACTCCCACAGTTTGGGCACTTTATTGTTGTTTGACTTGTCATACTTCATCTCCTTTTATGATCTTTATCTTATGGTATCTTGCTTTAAATTTCATAGTATTCATCCCAGCAAAGCGCCATATCAACAGAGCCTATGCGCAGTATATCTTTTATCTTACAGATATGTGTGTTGTTTATAAAAGCTGCAAATAGATAGCAAAAATATGCCTTCTTATCAAAATAGACAGAGCTACCAAAATATTCATTACAGTTTTGCGTCCAGCGGCTCTTTTGCTTGCTCATTTCGCCAGGGATGATGGGCCCATTGATGATAGCTAAGAAATTGTCGTCATTTTCATCATAATCTGGATCGTCTTCTCGCAAATAAAAGACCAAACGAAATTCCATAGCATAATCCTCGATAAATCCACCCTCAACCCTTGCTTTTAGCCTGTTTTCAAGCATTTTTGCATCTCTTATTAGGATATCTTGATAGCTAGCTAGCGCTTTATTTATCTTCTCTATCTGCTCCCACTGATCTTTGTTGGCATCAGAGATATACTCTTCTCTCTCGCTGCACTCTAGCTTTTTTAGGCAAAGATCTATAGGCGTATAGTCGTAGTATGAGCGAAGCTTGCCCTCCATCCTGTTGATAGTTAAAATTTCATCCCAGCTAAGATCCGTATGGTCATATAAGCAGTGGTAAAACCAGCAGTGCCACTCACCAAACATCTCATGTGTGGGCCAGTTTCTAAATTCGTTTTGATTTTCCGTATAAAAGTAATCATCTATGTGATTCATGAACTGCCCATATCGCATAAGAAGTTTATCTTTTGAGTAAAAAGAGAACAATAGCTCACAAAAATGATCATATGCCTCTTTTATATCTTTTGCGCAGATGTTTATCTGCTTTGCACGTGGCACAACCAGGCGCTCAAGATCATAGAGCCTTTCGTTTATTCTATTTAGCTTTCGCCTTTACTCCTTTGTAAATTTCCCCATTTTTTGTCCTTTAAAATTTAATCACCGCCACCTGCTCGGCGATCTCTTTATCTGTAAAATTTCCATCCGTATCAATCGAGTAGTTTTTGCCTAAAAAATAGAGCTTAAAACCAGTTATAGCTCCAAAAATAGGCAGAGTTTGCGTTTTTTGATAGTAGTTTTTAGTGATCTTTGAGATAGCTTTTAGCTGCTCATCTAATGCTTTAAAACAAAGCTCATCTAAAAACGGCGTTAGGCTAATATATCTTAGGTGTTGCGCCATAGCAAGGGCAAATATGGGCTCACTCTTGCGCTTAAAATCTGTATCTATGTAGATATATGAACCTCTAAATTTTACTCGCTCGTTGTATAGTTTTTGCACCTCGCCAAGCTCAGCGTCTATGTTAAGACCAAAATGCTTGCTAAGAGCTAGGATGAGCGTTTCTGAGCTGTGCGCCCAATCAAAGTGCCCCTTTGTAATAAACTCATCAAGGCTCTTTGCTGTATCTAAATTTGCAAGTGCTCTTGTGAAATTTTGCTCTCTAACGTAGCCAAGTGCTTTTGAGAGCTCCTTTTTGTCGCTGTTTTGTGTGAGGATTTTAAGTTGCTCGTAGATCATTGATTATCCTTTTTTGATTTTTATCGCCGATACATTTTTTGCGATATGTGAAATTATAGCAACTAGAATGGACAAAAAATGTCCATTCTAGTTTAGAGAGTTAATTTATAGTTGGATTTTGCCAAATTTCAAGAAAATCATTAAATATTTTTTCTGAGCGTTCTTCTATTTTACTTTTATTCCAAACTCTATTTTTTATAACTTCTTGCGTTATTTTAAGCATTGCATGTTTTTGTATCTCTTCTCTTTTTTTATCCCAGTTGTTGTTTTGTATAGCAGTATTTAACTTGCTTTTTAGAAGTGCCATATTTCCTATTTGATATATTAGTTCATTCGCTGTTTCCTCATTTTTACCAATATTTGACCAGTTTTCTTGCCAAGTTTGCGGCATAAGATGTTCTAGCGTATAGGTATATTGCAACTCGCTAATATCATTTTTTTCGCTTCTACAATTATATAACTCCATCCAAAATAGCACTAAACTGGCACGTTTATTGTCTATATCCAACAATGCCTCCTTTATCTCATCATCGTTGGTTATTTCAAAGTTAGCGATAAATTTTTGCATATCAACTTTACCTTTAATATTTTTAATATTCCTACCAATAACTTTATTTATACTATTTGTTACTTTCCCGCACATCCAGTGTCTGATTATAAAATTTTCAAGCATAGCATAACACCCATCTAACTCGTTTTTATCAAGCTCTAAACTACGTAGCTTTAACACGAGAGGTATAAAAATATTATATTCCGATATACTCATTATATGAAGCAATCTTTTTTCATTATCGCTAAATTTAAAGGTTTCGCCCTTATCTGCCCAAGGAAGTTCATAAAAAAGATTTGCATACCAATTTATCTCTTTTATAATATCCAAAACCTCGTCTTGGCTTTTATCTTTTATATACTCTTTATATAGCATACTAAGTCCATCTTGTGTATGCTTTTCTATATTAAAAAAGCCTTTTATGAGAGCATAAGCATAAAGTAAAATCTCACTTCTATATCTTCTTGAAGCTTTTTCTTCCCAAAATTTTAAACGTTCATTTGAACCTTCAAATATACTTTTCCAGAACTTATCGTATATTTCCTTTGCTTTTTCTTCGCTCATATTGCTAGACTTTATAAGTCTATCAAATATTGCGTTTTTGATAATATCCATTGACGATAAAACTAAACCTGCTGAGTTTATAGAGTCAAATATTTTTTGTTCGTCTTCATTTTCATCTAAATTTATAACAACCCATAACTTCATCTCTAATATATAGTCCAAGAAACGAACAATATCACTGCTTTCTAAATTACTATTTTTTAATCTTTCAGAAAAATATTTATAGCATGAAATCAGTTTGTCTTCATTTTTTGCTTCATAAAATTCCAAATAGTTTTTTGCTTTTATAATAGACTCAAAAGAAGCTCTATTTATATGTGAGTGCTTAATTTTTGGATTTTTTTCACTTCTTGGCTTTGCATATAAGTATCCTGCATAATCATTCATTCTAACTTCATCCAGCATATCATATATGGATTTAACTAATATAGAAAAAGTAGTTAGTCTTTGCTGTCCATCTATCAAGCTTCTACGACTTCCATCTCCCATAGAGCTTGATAATTGCTTCAGTATGATTGAACCTAAAAAGTGAGGTCTTCTTTCTTTGAAGCTATAAAAAAGATCTTCAAAAAGCTGTTCCCACTGTGGCTTGCTCCAAACATAAGGACGCTGGAAAAATGGAATTTCTATGTTATTTTCTTGTTCCATAAATCCAAAATTACCTTCATTTGCCTTCATTGCGTCTCCTTTTAAAAAAATAATCGATTATATCACTTTTTATAAAGTAAATATATTAAAAACAACGGACACAAAAATGTCTGATCAGCTCATTACAATTACCAAAATTTCTTTAAAAGGATCAAAATGCAAGAGAAGATAGATAAGATCAAAAAGATCATCGCAGAGGCCGATGCGGTCATCATCACAGCAGGTGCTGGCATGGGTGTGGATAGTGGATTGCCTGATTTTAGAGGAGATCTAGGTTTTTGGAAAGCCTATCCACTTTTAAGGGATAAAAATTTAAGCTTTGAAGATATGGCAAATCCGCAGTGGTTTTTTGATGATCCAAGGCTAGCTTGGGCATTTTACGGACATAGGCTAAATTTATACAAAAATACAGAGCCTCACGAGGGCTTTAGGCTGCTTTTAGATCTTGTAAAAAGCAAAAACGAAAACTACTTTGTCTATACCTCAAACGTCGATGGACACTTTGCCAAGGCTGGCTTTAACAAGGATAAAATTTACGAAGTTCATGGCTCGATCCATCACGCCCAGTGCATCCACAACGACGATGGGATGATATGGAGTATGTGTGAGAGTAGCGTAGAGGTAGATGAGGCTAAATTTATCGCTACAAAGATGCCAGTTTGCCCTGAGTGTGGCTGCGTGAGCCGCCCAAATATCATGATGTTTTACGATCATGAGTTTAACTCAAAAAGAACCTTGGCACAGCACAAAAGATATGAAGCATGGCTAGAGCAAAACAAAGATAGCCGCTTTGTGATCATAGAGCTAGGAGCTGGGCTTGCGGTACCGACTATCAGAAATTTTGGTGAGAAATTTGTCAAACGCTCAAAAAAAGCAACGCTTATCCGTATAAACCCACGAGATAACTACATCTCAGAGTATATCGGCATAAATCTAAAATGTGGCGCACTAGATGGTCTTAGGCAGATATTATGCTAGAAAAGACATCTTCTAGTCCTAATTTGGATATAATCCCCAAACTAGGAGACCCAATGAAACCCATCATAACAAAACAAGAAAACAGCAAATTTGAGCGCATAAATTTAATAGCCTTAAAGCTAAGAGAGAGACCGCACACGATAAAAGAGCTAAAAGCTATGCTTGGAGTGACCTCAAAGACCATCCAGCGCGACCTTTACGACACTCTAAGAGAGTATGGCGCCGTCAAAAAGGGGCATTACTGGAGCCTAAACGATGAGGATGCGAACGACGGGCTAGACGGCGATGATAGAGTTGTGTTAAACATTCTTGATAACGTGGCAAAAAACATGGGCTCAAATTTTTACAGCAAGGCTCACGTGCTTTTAGAGCAAATTTCTCAGCAGCTAAACCACCCGATACTTACAAACATAAACAACGAAAAGCTAAGCGAGGATGATCTTGTAAATTTTCAAACGCTTGAGGATGCTATAAGAGAAAAAGCGGAGATAACATGCACTTATAATAGCTTTGAGTTTCTTGTAAAGCCTCTAAAGCTGGCACTTTTTGAGGGATTTTGGTATCTGCTATTACTTGATAGCAAAAAGGGCAATAAATTTAAGAAATTTCACCTAAAGAGCATAAAAGATATAAAGCAAAGTGGGGATAAATTTGAACTAAGTAGCGAGCTAGATGAGCGCGTAAAGGCGATGAACTCGGCATGGGCAAATTTAGAAGCGCCAAAAACAGCAAGGCTACTGCTAGCGCCAGAAGTGGCAAAATACTTCGAGCGAAAGCCACACGCAAAGCAGCGCATAACTGGTCAAGATAGCGACGGCTCAGTCGAGATCGAGATAGAATTTACCCACATAATGGAGATAAAACCGCTCATATACTACTACCTGCCATTTATCAAGGTGCTTGAGCCAAAAGAGCTAGCTAATAAAATAAGAGATGAAGTAGGAAGTTATTTTAAGGAAATAGATATTTAACAAGACAAGATACGTCCAAATTCTAGGCTAAAATATCTAAAATTTTTAAAGGAGCAACGGTGGGCGTTATTATAGACTTTCACGATATAATGAAAATAATGTCTTATGATGGTAAGATAGATGGCTTTGTTGGGACTTTTAAAATATCTAAACTTAGTAATGTAATAAATCAAAGATTAAAAAGCGTGATTTCAAAAGCTAATGCAATATTTATGCATGTTGAGATGAATGAGAACTTATCATTTGCCAGCATTGAAGAAATTACTAGTAAACTTTTTGAGCTTGAGCTAGATTTTATATTTATGACTAGCACAGACAACAATCTAGATATGGATACAGTTAGATTTAGAATATTGGCAACCGGTATAAATGAATAATCTAAAACTTTTTCACGCTAGCGATCTGCACTTTGGTGCTGGCTATTTTGACTATATTTTAGCCTTTCAAGACAAATTTGACATTTTTTGTTTTAGCGGTGATTTTTTATACAAAGAAAGTGCGCAAGAAAAAGAGCAAACTACTTTGTGGCTAAAAAACTTTAAAAAGCCAGTGTTTGTATGTTCTGGAAATCACGATACGCCAGCATCTTGGTTAAATTCCATAAGTACCATATACTCTGATGACACCATAAAAACTATCAATGGTGTTAAATTTGGCTGCGTGCCTTACTTATGTGATGATCTGCTTAAATTTGCAGAGTGTGATATCTTACTGACCCACGTTCCGCCAGCAAATACAAATACGAGCATCAGCAAAAACGACAAGGATCACGGAGATATAGAGCTTGCAAGGCTTATTAAAAATAATCTTTTAAAAGCAAAGATCATCCTTTGTGGACATATTCATGAGCCAAAATCTAACATGGACGTTTTAAACGGAGTTAAAATTTACAACTCAGCAAGTAGTGGCACAAAAGAGCCATTTTATCAAGAGATAGAGCTATAGTTTTCTATCATTTTAGCCACCTCTTGATACTCATATGGCGTCATTTCTGTATTTAAGATTTGAGAGCATATCTCTTTTATAAATTCGCCGTTACAGCCAAAGTCATTTTTTAGATTTTGCAGTATAAATTTAGCCTCAGTAACGACATCATGAGGGTTATTTAGTGCCTTAACGGCTTGCCTGTAGAAATCTTTTGACATCTCCGTGTTGCTATATTTAGTAAAATTTGCGTTATTTACGTAATCATAGCTTGATTTAGCCTGTACCAAAAAAGAAAGCTCATCATACTCTTGCCAAAGTTCTTGCTCGCTCATTTTTGCTCCTATATTTTTATTATAAATAAAAATATGGACAGAATTTGTCTATAAGTATCTATATAACAGCTTTTGCCATAGTTTAGAAATAGATACAGTTAAGGTCGGTCAACCAATCGCCAACTCTTTAAATTGGCATTAGCGATTGAGGCGACCCATCTATCCAAAAATAACTGTTTGACTTATACCATAGCCAACTTAATGATTTCATCAGCCAATGGCTCTAGCTCGTCTTTCATTTTTATTAGCTCATCTACCAGCTCGGTTTCGCTGTACTTATTGATAATTATCTCTCTTAGGAACTGATCTTTTTTTAGCCATTTCCATCTGGCAAATCTCGCACCTATATTCCATTCGCTAGAAATTTTAACTTGTATACTATCAACGTATGCCTTATTTATTTTATCCATATCATAAGCAAGGCCAATATATGGATTTAGAAAGTTTCTATTGTCAAATTCTAGAGTAAAAGTTAGTATATGGTCATTGCCCCAACTATATTTATAAAAACTTATAGGTTCAAAATACCTTCTAGTATCAGCCTCTTCTATTTCTACGCACCATTCTTGTGATAATCTTTTTTCAAGCTCAGTCTTTACGTTTGACATAAATTCATTAAGTCTCTTTGCATTGGCTATATCAAAGTATTTATTTCTTATTTCATCGACTATATCATAGTTCTCTAGTATTATCTTACTTATTTCCTCAGTATCCATCTCTACTCCTTTATAGGTTCCATAAATTTTTTCAATGACGTTTTTGTATTGCGATATCACGGCGGCTAAATTTGCCAAATTCCCGGCCTCATCAAGACACGAGCCAAGCCATTTCATTATCTCTTTGTTATAAGATACAGCCTTAAATTTAGCCACTTCGTTGCTATTTTCATCTATAATTTTACTGTCTTTGATTTTTAATCCATCCAGACTATAGTCGCTAGGCGCGCGCCCTTGCGGCGATAAAAATAGCACATAAATTTCAGCCTCGCCGTCGTTTTCTTTTTGGACGGTTTTTATATATCTTTTTATCTGAGCCTCTTGATCGCCGGCATTTATTTTATTTTCTAAGATAATATGCTTCGTGCCGTCGGTTATATAGATATCTATATTTTCGTACTCTTTATAGACTTTTGCGGTTTGTAAATTTAGTCCGAAATCATCTAGTCCACACGCTTTTATAAAAAGCTCTAAAAATAGCTCTTTTTGGTAGTGTGGAGAACTTGTATCTAAAAGCGAATATATAAATCGAGAATGTAACCGAACCTCATCGTTTATATCTAGAAGTGCCAAAAATAAGTTATAGTCGTTATTGCCACGCAACTTTTTAGCTTCTAACTTGTCGCTTAGAAATTTGATTTGTTTTAACATAGATTCAAGTTTTTCTATATTCATACTTTTTTCCTTTTATTTTTAAAACATTATATCTAATAAACTGGGCATTTTTTGTCTTAGTGTACGATCTTTCTTAGTTTTTCTAAAACCTTAACCATCGCTAGAGTATCTAGCTTACAGTATGCTAAAAGTGCCTTTTTATAGGCATCTCGCTCATTTACTGACATATGCGCCATAGCTTCATAAGCCTGCATCGCTTCGCCGCCGTGATGGATCAAATTTAGATCCTTGTATGCCGACTCAAACTCAGGCACAAGTGCCGGCAAGACGTACTTTATCGAGTAGCTACCTTGCATTTTTGGGTGGTAGTAGCTTTTGCTAGCAAACGGCGCCATGAGGTCTTTTATATTGTCATAAATAGCCATAAGCTCGTTTGAGATTTGCGGATAAATTTTGGCTAGGCGTCTTATCACTCCTTTTTCAAAACTCATGTTATAAGCCAGCATACAGGCGCCCTGCGGGATAAATTTGATCAAATTTAGAGCTAGCTCATATCTAGGATCGGTTCCGGCCTCGGCCAAAAACTCAAAATGCTCTAAATTTCCCTTGCCGTCATCTTTATGGATAGAAAACTGAAAAGGTATCTGCTCGTAAGGCCTAAGCCCTATAAACTCAGGCACCGCTTGCTGAAATGTTTCAAAGTCGAGATGATAGAGCGGATAGCTAAGTGTCTCTAGAAATTCTTTAATAGCCTCTTTATCTATGATCTGCTCCTTGGATAGTTCGGAGCGGATTTGGATCTGCTGGGAGGCGTTAAATTTATCTAGCTCTTTGATGTCTTCAAATTTAATCACGCCACTTTTATAAAGCTCGAATCTCTTTTTACTTCTTAAGCCGCTAATATCAAAAATACTATACTCTGGTATGTCTCGCTGCTCGCGCCAGCAGTACTCCCAAGCATCGCAAAGATATGGGTCAGCGCACTGAACTCCGATATCAATCTCTGGTTCAACATCTTTGCTAAGAATTTCATCAAATTTACTTAAAATTTGAGGGATGTCCGCTTGTTTTTGCTTTACTTGCTCGGTTACGTCTTCGATATGAAAAAACTTCTCAAGCTCGAGCTTCTCGCCTCTTATGTAGCTGTTATCTATGTGGATGATATTTACGGCACTCACCTTGTAGCCAAGCGAGCTAAGGACGTAGTACTGAATGCTCGCATCATCGATATAGACGTCTTTTACCGAGGTTGAGCTCTTTACTTCGTTGATGATAAGCTCGTCCTTGCCGATACGAAGGATATCGACCATCACAAGTATGCCGTCAAAGCAAAACGTAGCCTCATATATGACCTTTGCGCCGTGCTCGATAAGCTCTTTTGTTTTTGCCATCTGCGAGCTAAAATCGCTGGTATACTCTATCCTCTCTCCGCCACTAAAAAGCTCACAGGCTAGCTCGCCGACTGAAGTGCCCGTATCAAACACGGCCTGTGCGCCGTCATCCGGAGCTTGCAAAACTTCAGGCTTTTTCTTTTTTAGCCAAAGGCTCTTTTCGCACTGAAGGCCGCGGATGTAGAGGGATTTAGATAGTACCATTATCTATGCCTTTAAAATTTGTTTTATTTCTATAATATCGTCAAAAAGATCTTTGTTTTAAAGTCCTTTTTTGTGAGATCATACCAGCAAAATAGGAATAAAATTTGTCCATTTCTTACTTTAAAATTCATCCAAAAAAGGAGTGGTGATGAAAAAGATCAAACATGTAAAAGAGTCATTTGAGGCCGGCAAAGAGAAGCAAGCGCAAGGATATGCTAGGTCACTTGTTAAATGACTCGACAAATCAATGCTTTGTCTGCGTAAGATGGATATACCGCACGATGTGTGGTAGACCTAAAAATGGCATAGCCAGTGCAGCTGCTATATTTAAGCTCATACAAAAGAACAAAAATGCTGAGATATTTGGGCGAGTATATGAACTATAAGATGATATTTTTTCACATATAGGCTTTCACAAATGGGCTCGCGAAGGTTTCAAAAACCTACAAAAACTGGCAACTCCCTAAATTCTAAAGGATCTAGTTAAAGAGATAAATTTTTATCAATGAGAAAAAGGTTGGGTGTTAAAAGTAATGCTTTAATATTAAGGAAATTAAATTTCAAAAAGAACACAATAGCACTATTATTAAGGTTGCTTTCTTCCATAAAAATGTATATAGTCATTTGCAATAAAATATGCTTTTACTTAAAAAATAATCTTATCTGTATTTTATTACACATATTTTTGTGATATAATTGTATTGTATTACATAATTTAGGAATAAGTCATGTTAGATCAACTTTTTTTAAAGAGCAATGACCTTATAAGGTTAAATAACCATAAATTTAAAAGATATTTTATAGATTCCAAAGATTTATCTCATAGGCTTATCGTTATCCTGGGACAAAGAGGAATAGGTAAAACAACTACGTTAGCTCAACTTGCCAGTAAAAACAAAGATAGTCTTTACCTAAGCCTAGATGACATAGAGATATCAAACGATATAACCTCGATTATAAGAGAGTTTGTATTAAATGGCGGAAAGCATCTATATCTAGATGAAATTCATAAAAGTAAAGATATATCGGCCGTATTAAAATTTGCCTATGATAATTTTAAAGAGTTAAACATAGTAGCTACCGGCTCATCTGCTCTTGAAGTATTAAAAAGCTCTCATGATCTAAGTAGAAGAGCGATCGTTTATAAGATGAGCGGAATGAGCTTTAGGGAGTATGTAGGACTAAGGTATGGTATAAATTTAGAAGCTATTGAGCTTACAAATTTACTTACAAATCATCAGGGGATAGCTATTGACATCATTAACGCCTTAAAACAAAAAGAGCTAGCCGTCATTAAGCTTTTTAGAGAGTATCTAAAGGCGGGTTACTACCCGTACTATAACGATATGCCAAATGATACCACCTTTTATCAGACTCTTAAACAAAGCATAGAAGCTACGATAGATAGCGATCTTTTAAGTATATATCCAAATTTAAACGGCAATACGGCAAGAAAGCTAAAGATCTTAACTCATGCCATAAGTACGAATGTCCCGTATCAACCAAACTACTCAAGCCTAAAATCGCTTGTTGATATAAGAGACGATAGAACCCTAAAAGAGTATCTTGCTATGCTTGATAGTGCTGGACTTATAAGACTTTTAATGAAAAACGAGCTTGCTATAAAAAATATGGATAAGGCAGACAAAATTTACCTTGAAAATACAAATTTAATGTATATAAACAGCCCTGATATAGGAAATGTGAGAGAAACATTCTTTGCCAATCAGCTTGGAAATATTACTGAAATTTACTCGGGCAAAGCCGGAGATTATATAATAGGCGAATTTGTCTTTGAAGTAGGCGGAGCAAAAAAGAGCTTTGAGCAGATTAAGGATATGCCAAATTCATTTATAGCAGCAGATGATATTGAAGTAGGAGTTGGAAATAAAATTCCACTTTGGCTGTTTGGGTTTTTGTATTAGGATTTATATATGAGTAAAATAAACCAAATAGAACAAGAGTTATCTCAGATAGATGCTTCAAAATTTCACAAATTGATAAACACATATTTATCCAAAAAGTTTTCTTTTATGGTTCATTCAAACGGTACAAAGATAGGCGAAGATAAACCTATTTCAGGGACACCAGATAGTTTTGTGGCGCTAGAAGACGGGAATTATATCTTTGTAGAATGTACAACGCAAAAATCGGATATATTGTCTAAATTTTTAAAAGATTTAAAAAAATGTTTTGATGAAGCAAAAACTGGTATTAGTATCTCTAAAATAAAGAAAGTTATTCTAGCTTGTAATTGCGATATTAAGCCTAATGAATTAGAAATTTTACAAAAGTATTGTAATTCAAAAGATAAATTATTTTTTATAGGAATTTCAAGTCTAGCAAATGACTTGTATGTAAACTATTCTAAAATAGCATATGATTTTCTTAGCGTCAGCGTAGATACTATGCAGATATTAGACGAGAGCGATTTTGTTGCGGAGTATGAAAGCGGCGGCTATGCTACGCCACTAAACACGGTGCTGTGTTGTAGAGATAAAGAAGTGGCTGATATAGAATTTGCCTTAAAGGATAACCAAATAACGTTTATAACAGGAAAAGCCGGAGTTGGAAAAACAAGATTAACAATAGAGGTCGCACCTAAATTTGCTAAGGAAAATGGGTATAAATTTAAGGCCATTTTTAATAGAGGTGTCAATATTTACGATGATTTGATGGCGTATTTTAAAGTTGAAGATGAGAAATTCTTAATTTTTATTGATGATGTCAACAGGATTCATCAAGCACTTGGATATTTGTTTAACTCTTTTAACAAAAAAATTACAAATTCTCAAATTAAAATAGTTGCTACAGTTAGAGACTATGCTAAAGATATTATAGATAAAGTTCCAAGCAATATTAGTTACTCAGTTATTGAAATACAATCTATGCACAATATCTCAGTAAGTGAAATCATTTCTAGAAATTTTAAAAATATAGATCCTATACATAACGAAAAAATTTTAGAGATTTCACAAAATAATCCAAGAATGGCTTTTATGGCTTGTAAAATAGCTCAAAATGGATCTTTTGATGCTGTAAATAATACGTATGATTTATACAAAGAGTATTTTAAAAGTGCTGATAATGATATAAATATTTTTGGTGATATTGAGATTGAAAAAATAGTTGCGATAGTAGCATTTTTTAGAATGATCGACAGGCAAAACGATAAACAAGTGGAAGTTATAAAACAAGTCTTTGAGGTTGATATTGTTGCTATTTGGGATAAAATAGAAAAGCTTCATAGATATGAGATATTTGATATGTATGAAAATAGTGTCATTAAAGTATCAGATCAGATACTAGCATCCTATCTTTTTTATAAGACTGTATTTGTGGATAAAAGCCTAAAAATAAGTAGTTTTATAGTAATTTTTTTTCCAAACCATTCAGGCAAAATAAGAGATGTTTTAAATCAAATAGTGCCGGTTTTTGATATCAATTTAATCTTAAAAGAGCTAAAAGATCCTGTAGATAGATTATGGATAGAATATTCAGATAAATCATTGTTGGTGGGGCATGATGATAATCCAATAATAGAGTTTGTAGAAATTTTTTGGTATCTAAAAGAATCAGAAATACTAGAAAAACTACATGAAGAAATACAAGACTTAGAACAAGAGCATATAGATGTAAATACCATTGATATTTTTAAAAGTAGCGATAATAAATCAGATACTATACTATATATACTTTCTTTACTATCTAGGAGTAATGACGAAAATAATCTAAAGATCGCGATAGATCTAATAGTTATGTATCTAAATAAAAAGCCAAATAAAATACATGAAGTTATTTATACTTTGGTAAAAGATTTTGGATATGAGCTTAATAGCTATAGATATGGATACAAAAAAGAAAAGATAGTTATGGATAGGCTTTGGGAACTATCAAAAAATAGCGATACTTTGCTCCTAAGAAGACTCTTTATTGGGATTGCCAGCGAGATGTTAGGCACTGACTTTCAATATGCTAGATATCATGGTAGAACATTAAGTTTATACAACTATGCTCTTGTTCTAACACAAGCTTTGATTAATTTTAGAAAAACTATATTTGAAAGACTCGATGAGATTTTTAAAAATAATTATTTTTTAACAGACTTGAAAATGTTTATAAATATATACTCTAGAAAAAATAATATTTCAAATAGCACAAAAATAATAGAACGAGACAAAAAATACATATTAGCCTTGGCTACAAAATACTTTAATCCAAAGATTTATAAGCATTGTAAAATAGTAAGAAATTTTTTATCTTTTTTGGATAAAAATAACATTACATATGATAAAAGTATACAAACTCTATTTAAGCATAGTTATTTTGGTATAGATGATTTGTTGTGTACAAGTCCTTATAAAAATTTTAAAGGCAATGATATTGAACAAAACAAGGTGTATATAAAAAACAAGCTAATAGACTTTGTAAATAATAATAAAATAAAAGACAAGTGGCTAGAGCTACTTAATATATGCGTAGAAATTTATAATGCAATTGATGATAACGATACATATAGTTTTAAAAACAACTTTAGTATGTTGCTTGAAATTTTATCAAGTGATGACTCAGGGCTATTTATGGAGGTTTTAGGCGAGTATTTTAAGCTAGGCAATCCATTTTTATTATATTTAGATCGTCATATTCTTATAAAGATTTTGGGCAAAAATGGTGCTTTTGAGTTTATAGAAAAACAGAATTTTAAAGCAAAAGACTTTTGGAAATTTGGGATATTTGCAGCCATAGACGAAAACGATATCACTCAAGCGGATGTTAAGAATTTGCTTGATTTGTATAAAAGTGCCGATATTGCGAATATCCCACAATACTTTAACTATTTGCAAAAGTATGAAAATATCAAAAAAGACATTACACTAAAAATATTAAAAGTACTTTGTAATAGAGCTATCAGCAATAACAAATTTTTAATAACTATTGAGATGTTTTTCTACCAGTTTACTGGTATGTTAGATGAATATATCAAAACAGATAAAAAACTGATAGAAAAAACCTATTTTATGTGTCTAAAAGATATTGTAGATTTTGATTATGATGCTACAATTTTAAATAAATTTTTGAACGATGATTCTGATTTTATACACAGATATATAATTAATATATTAAATGCTCTTGGTAATTATGTCGCTAATATTGATATGAATACAGATTTTTCTATTCTGTTTAATAGAAAAGACCATGAAGAAATATTTTTAAAAATTATAGAAACTATACATAAAATCCCTGATAAGAAATTCATTTTTGGAAAAGGGGAATTTCTAAAATCATTTTTTATGGGATTTCATTCGCCATTATTAGATGCGCAAAAAACAATAAATATTATTAAGAAATTTATAGATAAATATTTTCTGGATAAAGAAAGGATGATATTTATATCTGGACTTCTTTGCGAATTTAATAACGATGAATCTGAAAATGCCGAGATTGATACTAGGGTACATCTATACACCTATATGGTTTCAAAAAATAGTGATTACGAGTTATTTAAAAGCTTAGAATTTGAGAAAAATTCAAGAACAGCCCATGGAAGCTGGGTGCCCGTAATACAAAGAGATATTGAATTTTATGAAAAACTAATGTCTATGATGAATACGGCAAACTTATTAAAACACAGGACTTTTATTAACGAGATGATTGATGATTTGAAAAGTCGTATTAATAGAGAAAAGAAATTTGATTTTATGGAAGATGAGCGATTTTATAGATATTAATTGGCAATAAAATAAATTAATATAGTTTTTTACAAAGTAAAGCTTCGACTAGTTTAAATAGTAATTACAGACAAGGTGGCTTTATCGTGTTATATTTGAAATTGGGGGGGGGGACTAAAAAGGCTTTGAACAGATAAAGGACATACCAAACTCCTATATGACTGCCGATGATGTAGAAGTCAGAGCTGGGAATAAAATCCTACTATGGTTGTTTGGGTTTCTATATTAATATCTACCTGATCAGATTAATTTTATTTATTTGTGCATATTAGTATTATGTTCCTAAATATTTAAGGATTAGAGACTAAAGACTAGTATGATTCACAAGAAAAGAAGAAATATATTGCCGCAAGGCTAGCAATCAAAAAGATATAGACTTTTAGCTGATACGTTTAGTTTTATAAGAGACTTTCATACCTCGCTGATGTTTGTTTTGCCTACCTCTCCAAACTATCATACCCTGACTTTACACTCTGTTCTTTAGTCTCTATCATATTCGATGGTTGTTTTGATTGCTCTACTCCAAAATTCTTATCAAGTCCTTGATCGTATAGCTCTTGCTTTATTATTTTTAGTGAGCCAAATGATATATAATCACAATTTAGATAGATACTATCTGTTTTATAACGCCCCTTTAGCTTATTAAAACCTTGCATATCTTGCCAATCTTTCATATAGGTTTTTATATTATAAATTAGGCCTTGATAGTTAACCTTAACTATATCTGGTAGGTATTTTTTAAAGTTTTCAGTTCTATTTATAAAAGCTAAATAGTATCTATTTATATCTAAATGGCCATCGATAGCTTTTACGAATCCTTCATATTCATTTTGTTTAAGTCTTAGCTTTTGAATGAGATCATCATCATAAAATCCAGTTTTTATCTTTCCGGCTGCTTCATAAAATTTATCTCTAATGTAGATATATGGAGTATAGTGTCTATTTTGGCTAAAAGAGTAGGCTGTGTTTTCTTCTGGCAGGTATAGGTATCTGCCGCTATTATTAAAAAGTATTTGATGATCTTTATATTTTTTAAACACAGTACTCTTGTCAAAGTATTCTATCAAGCTCTTTTATAGAAATCTTTGATGATATGGCTTGGTAGCTTGCTCTTTTAATATGTGAGTTGGTATCTTTTGGCTCATGACCAAGCTCATATTTTCTTAGATTTTGTAAATCTTCATATATGGCTTTAATATCCATATTATTAATGTCTGTTTTTAGGCTGGCATCTTCAATGGCTCTTGTATTATCAAAAGTTTTTCCACCAATGCTTATAACTTCAGATCCTGGCACTGGAGTGTAGTGAAATTTACTAGGATGCAAGCTGGAGTTATTTACTATGTCATATAACCCAAGCTCTCTTGTTATCTCTTTTATGTATTCATCATATTCATTTAAGCTTGGAGCATCTGTTGTGGGTATAATGAGTTTAAATTTCTCTACTTTTGTGTCTGGCGCTTGATAGGTGGTTGGGTATATGAAGCCTTTTATTCCTTTACTTTTTAGTAAATTTTGAGCATCATTTGCAGTAAATTTAGAGCTATCTATATCATATATAAGCGTAGGAGTTATGCTGTCAATACTGCTAGCTTCTTTGCCTTTATCTTTAAAACCTGCCACTGATATAGCTGAATAGTTTTTAAGTATTGATTTTAGATTGTATGGCTCTATTTGTATCGTTTCCCAGCTATTTAACACTTGAGTTTTTGGGTCTTTATTTGGCGTGCCAAAGTCACTACTTACACTTAATGTTATCTTTGGCTCATTTTTATTGGATTGAAGCTCTATAAGCATTTGCTCTAGCTCATTAACCACGTGAAATAATGCTCCTTTTCTGCCATTATAGACTATCTTACACATTAGATCAGTTAGATTATAAGTTCCCTTAAACTCATCTACACTTACTTTATATTTGTCATTTACTATTTTAGGTTTTGCGGTAATGTTAAATTTTGCATTGATCATAGGCAAAAATTCTCTTATATCCATTGCGTTAAGCCTCTTTGCTCTATCATAATAGTCTTTTTTGAAACTCTCATCTTCTTCTATCATTCTTAATAGATAATCAGCTGTAGAATTTCTAGCATCAGCTAGCAGCTCTTCAACACTTATATCCTGCTCTTTTGTATTAGCTTTTGGCTCGATCACTACATTTGTTTCTATCTTCATCTGTGTATCTTTTTCTTTGCCTTTCTTAACCTTTTGTGCTGCACTTTTAAAGCTTTCATATTGTTTTTTTAGTTGGTCTTCATCCATACTTAAAGGCTCTATATTATTTAATCCATACTTGTTAGATAAGATGTCATTAACTACTCTTTTAAATTTCTCTGCTGATTTAGCCATAACAGCTTTTATTTGTTGCTTGGCTACACCTTTTGTATATATAACTCCACCGGTTTTTACACTATGAGTAAATTTCATATTTTCAAAAGAGACTATTAGATGAACATGAGGCTCTCTTTTTAGTGGTTCACCATTTTTATGTTTCTTGTTTAATGTTCTATTTTCTAGTGCCCCTTCTGGGCGAGGAATATATGGCTCTTCTTTGATTATAGGCAGATGAGCTTCAGCATAAAAAAGTAGCTCATCTATGTCGTGATTTGGGAAAGTTAGCCTCAAAAAATCCATTATAAGCTCATCTATATTGCCACTTTCATATAGTCTGCTCCACTCCTCTGAAGTAAATGACAAGGATATATGATAGTAGTTATGTTTCTTATTCTTTTTCTTGCTCTGGTGCTTTTCAGACATCTCGATAAGATCTAAATTTCCAGCCAGTGGCAATCTATCATCTTTTTCATCTCTAGTTAGCTTCGAATCTCTTTTCTTGCCAGTTTTTAGATAATCAGCTATGCCTTTTTCTCCCTTTGAGATCTTAACTATCATAGCTACTCTTTATTAGGCTTAAAATTTCAGTTAGCACTGATTGAACTTTGTACAACTCTTCTTGTGTCTGCAGTATCGTTTTTAAATCTATATTGCCACTAGTCTTATAAGCTATATTTAGTTTCTTTGCTATTTGATTGATGTTATTAAAAGGTCTAGCAAAATATGTAATGATTGTTGGATATAACTCTTTCTTTTTTATGGATTCAGAATTTACAGTGCCATTATCTATAAGATAGGAAATGATTTCTGATTTTGACATATCTAACTCTAGAGCTATTTTAGATAACTTATCGTATTGTTGATAAGTGATCCTTGCGGAGAGCACCTTATCCTTGACATTTTTTGACATATGATATCCTTTCATAAAATGTGATAGCGAGATAAAGCGTTTTAAAGCTTCTTATATCTCGCATTGTAGCCCTCGGCAGAGCAAGATTATACAAGGTATGAAAACGAAGTGTCATACATTGTATGTGTCTTGCTATTAGAAAAATTTGCTTACTACTGAACATTACCGTCACCATTTTTGTTTAGCCATTTAGTAAAATCTTCACTAGCTTTTTGACCATCTTGGTTGTAGATATGGATAATAAAGCCTTGAAGATTAGATATGTTATAAAGTGCCTTATCTAGCTTGCTTTGTAGTGCAGATTTGGCTTCATTTGTCTTATGGCTATCATAAAACAAGTAGCCAAAAAAGAAGATCACTTCTATAAATACAAAGGCAATTAATATAGATATTATATTCTTCATCAAAGAGCTAAAAGATGAGTTGATCTTCGATATAGTTTTATCTGCACTTTTTAGAGTATTTTGAAAGTTGTCTTGAATCTCTTTTGTTGCATTTGTAAGTTCAGCACCTCCTTGCTCTATAAGCTCTATTTTTTCTTTAAAGCTTTTATCAAAGATATCTGCGGTTTGATTAAAAAGTTCAATATTATTTCTAATATTTTCACTAGCCTTATTGCCCATTTCGATATGTTCTTGTAGAGCAATTACGGCATTTGCCGCAACTGCTGTATCGCTACTCTTGATTGTTAGTGCCATTGCTTAGTTCCTCATCTTTTTTATCGTCTTCGTTGGGTACGAGAATATGACATGCATCAGATGGTTGATTGGCATTTGTTGCCTCATACTCTTTCCTCCATTTGGAAAACTCCTTATTTGATAGCTTTACGCTATAATGATTTTCGATTAGTAACTTGCATTCTTTGAATGTTGCTTTTTCTGCGAACAAGACTTCAATACAAGCTTGTTTAATCTCCTCTTTTTTCTTGTTTCTTCTAATGATTTTTAAATCATTTAAAATTATTTTTTTATTTGGCATTTTTTCTCCTTTTTGCCATTTAAAAAATCAAGAGACAGTAATAGCCATCTCACCAAATGGACATACCTATAGTGTGCCTTTTATTTTGATATGGTAGTTGTTGATAAGGTTTTTATTTAAGTAGTTTAAAAGTAGAGAACGATTACAATAGGAATGCTAATAACCTATCGCAGAAGCTCTCTTTTAAATACTTAAAATAGAGCTTCTGCTTTTAACTGGCTTTAATCATCTTAACCTCCTTTGGTTAAAAATATTTTATTTTTAAATTTGTGTATATTATAAGATATTTTGATGGCTAGATTGTTTAAGTGGTCAATAATTGTTGATTTTTGTTTTAGAAGCACGATATACCAAGTGGTTTTCCTGACTTTATAGCATAAAAATACTTATAAATTACTTAATGCTCGTATTTATATGAGAAATCTAAACAAAATCTCTTAAAATTACAGACTAAAGCTGACTTTTTTTGAGTATAAAAAATAAAAATGTCTTATTAATAACATGTATATTTTTAAAAAATAAATGAAAACTATTATATAATTATCAACTGCATTCTAGATAGCTCCTGAGCAACTTCTCAAATTTCACCCTTAGACACTCAAGCTCTTTTATCTTGATAAATGGGAGCCAATATTTGACCATACGCAGGATCTCGTAATACTTATGTAGTCTATCTCTATTTTTGTGTTTTATTGCCAGGAGATATGAACGAATCATAATCATCAAAAATATTTTTTAGCCTATATTCAATAGTTACAAGTGCCATTTCTACTATACATCAATACTCATTTTATTTAAGTCATGATAAAAAATTAACCCAGTAGAGTGACAGATTATATCATAGTAGATGATTCGTTAAAAAATTTTACTTGTTTTTTAAAATTTTACAAAAAACGTGTTAAAATTACTGCGAGCTTAAAAATTTGCTACATAAAATTTTATTTTGCTACAAACATTAAGCTATATTTTATGAAAGGTGACTGCAATATAATATTGTAGGAATATCGAAGTTTAGGTATCTATGGTGTCACGGGGGAGACTTGAACTCCCGACCTCCGGCTTATGAGACCAGCGCTCTAACCAGCTGAGCTACCGTGACACTTTAAAATAAGTTTCGGATTATATAATTTTTAAACTTATTTGTAGATAAAAAATATCTTTACCCACAAACACAAAGTAAAAGCACCAAGAATCGATAAAACGTCTATTTTACGAAATAATTTTGAGCTAGAGATTTATCCTCAGGTGTGATACTAAATTTCTCTCCAGCGATGCTAACTTCAAATTTATTTTCTCTACTTGCTTTTGTATAAGCTAATGCAAGCCTTGCGGCCAGCTCTTTGTCAGCTTTACTAGCGTTTTTGCTTATGAAGCTAACGGCTCCTACGATATCATCACTCTCTTTAAAATTTACTTGATCAAATTTATCGTTTGGATGAGCCAAAAGTGCGTTATTATCGCTCTCGTCACGTCCTATTATCATTTTAGCACCATCTGGTAAGCGCAGATGCCTACCAAGCTTTAGCCACACGACATCGATACCTCGCATCTCTTTATCAAAATTTAGATAATCCTTTATCTTCACAGCAAAGCTCTCGATCGTTAGCAAACACCCGCCTCCAGGCGTTGCAAAGTCCTCAAAGCCAAATTCCTTTGCCAAAGCAAGCTGCGGCTTTCTATCGCGCCCGCTTATATCAAGCAGCTTCTCTCTATCGACCCAGCCCTCGCGCTCTGGCTTTGTTGGTGGCAAAAGCTTAGCGCACATCGGACGAAGCACCAAATCATCCTCGTCATCAGCTAGGCGCTTAACTTGAAAGAGTGCATCTCTTCGCTGACTCATCGGCCTTTGACCCAAAACTTCGCCTGTGATGATGAAATTTGCATTTTCACTTTTTAGCATATTAAGAGCTGTTTTAAACATATATCCGTGACAATCAATACAAGGGTTAAACTGCTTACCATAGCCGTATTTTGGGTTAAAGAGTACATCACGAAGATACTCATTTCTCATATCAACCACTTTTAAACTAGCCCCAGCCAAAGCTGCACGGCGTCTTAAAATTTCATGTTTTTCTTCATCTACGCCAAATCCAGTATCCATATAAAGTGCGACCACTTCGATATTTTGATCGCTTATTATTTTCATAGAGAGCATGCTGTCAAGCCCTCCGCTAAACAAAGCTAAAGCCTTCATTTTTGTCCTGAAAGTAAAATTTAAAGCCTAAATTTACTAAATCTAGGCTTTTATGAAGTTTATTTAGCAGCGTTAATTATGATTTTTTTAATGACTTCGCTTGAGGCTTTTAGGCTGCTAACTGGCAAGTACTCGAAGATAGAGTGAAAGTTGTTTGCCCCTGTGAATAAATTTAGCGTTGGCACGCCCTTTGCAGAGATCGCAGCGCCGTCGTATCCGCCACGCATCGGCTTTATGTTTGGCGTGATATTTAGCTCGCTAAAGGCATCTTTTGCTAATTTTATAGGCAGTGAGTTTTCATCTTTTAAAAATTTAAAGACATTTTCATAGCGTGTTTTTAGCGTGATCTCACAACGCTCACCATAAATTTTGTTAAAAGAATTTGCCATATCGCTTAAAAACTCAAGCCTTTTTTGAAATTTCACCTCGTCAAATTCTCTTATGTCGATCTTAAGCGTCGTTTTCGCACTATTTCCGCTAAGCTCTTTTACCCAGAAATAGCCCTCCTTGCCCTCGGTGCACTCTGGCACTTCGCCACCTGGCAAAAGCGAGATAAATTTATGCGCAAGAAGGAGCGAATTTACAAGCTTACCCTTTGCGTTCATCGGATGAGCCGAAACGCCTTTAAAGACCATTGTGCAGTCAGCCGCGTTCCAGTTTTCATATATTAGCTCGCCTATCTCGCAGCAGTCTAAGCAGTAACCAAAATCAGCTCCCAGTAAATTTACATCAAGCGCCTTTGCACCAAGCAAGCCCTGCTCCTCATCAGGCACAAAGCAGACCACGATCTTGCCGTGCTTGACCTCAGGATTTTGCATGAAAAAGCTAGCCATATTTACGATACTAGCGATTGCCGCCTTATCATCAGCCCCAAGCAAGCTAGTGCCGTCAGTCACAACTATGTCGTCGCCAACGTACTTTTTAAGCTCTGGGTTATCGCTAAATTTTAGATAAATTCCCTCCTCTTTGTTTAGGCAGATGTCGCCGCCTGTGTATTTTACTATCTTAGCTTTAGTATCATTTTTTTGCTCACTACTTGTATCTAAATGCCCAAAAAAGGCGATACTTGGAGCATTTTCGCAGTTTGCAGGAATTTTTGCTATCAAGATAGCATTGTCTTGTAAGATGATATCTTTTATGCCTAGCGAGCTAAGCTCTTCTTTTAAAAACTTAGCCAGCTCATACTCGGTTGGATTAGAAGGCATAACGCCTTTTAATCCATTTTCTTTATTTGTTGTGGTGTTAAATTTTGTATAGTTTAAAAATCTCTCTACGATATCCATTTTTAATCCTTTTAGATGACAAAAAATGCGATCGCCACAACAGAGATAAACATACCTAAAAATGTTCTTTTAGCGATTTCAACTGGGCTAACCATCGCAATGCCTGCACAAACGATAGCAGCACCAGCGATTGGAGAAGCCGATCTACCTAAAGCACCAGCAATAGCTGCTGCCATACCAAGCTTATCTTGTTCAAAGCCAAGTGCAGCGGCATTTGTTGTGACAGCTTCGTTAAATGCAAATGTAGCAGCGTCGCCTGAACCTGTAACTATACCCATGATAAATGGCACAAACGTTCCGCCAAATTTAACGTAACTTTGATCTGTTTTTAACCATGCGATGACCACATCAACGGCTCCACATGCCTTTAGGCCAGCGACAAAGACACCAGCTGCAATGATGATGCCCATAACATCAGCATAAGCGTGGCCCATTCCGTTAAAAAATTCTTTTGTGATCTTTTGCGGATTTGTAAGCGTAGCAAAGATAGCTATGATGGCACCTAGTATCATCGCCTCAGCAACGCCCATCTTTGTCCATGCAAGAAAGCTATAATCTTTCGCAAGACTTGTTCCACCAATAACCAAGATAACAAGTGGAACTAGAGGCATAATGGCGTAGATGAAATTTACTTTAAATAGTGGCTTCTCTTCGCTAGTGGTACTACTTTCAAGAGTAAAATTTGTATTTTTTTGATAGTCTTTAAGCAGTATCGCAACAATAACTAATGCGATCATTACGATAACAAGAGCAGTAAATGCACTTGGAATTTGTACTTTTATGACATCTTGAACTGTGTAGCCCTCAACCGTTTTTTTAACAAGATCAGCTACATAGACGTTGTGAGCCGATCCCGGGCTTAAAACTCCACCAAATGTACCCGCAAAAACAGCAGCACCAGCCATAGCTGGGCGGATACCTGAAGCCATTAGAAGCGGTATAAGTGTCGCACCAACAGCAGCGGAGCATCCTGCAGCTGAAGGGATAGCGATATTTATAAAATAAGTTAGCACGGTTGTTGCGGGGATCAATATAAAACCCACATTTTTAAGTGGCTTTGTAAGAAGTGCGACAAGGTGTTTATCGCACATTGTGTATTTCATAACAAATGCAAAACCCATACTTGCACAAATCGCCTTTATAAGCCCTGCTTTAGTCATATAGTCAGTAAAAGCACTTAGTGCCCCCATAGGTTTTAGTGCGATTATACAAAGCACCAAACCAATACCTATTAGCACCGTTCTTGTCTCTTTTTTTAAGACAAGAAGTGCTACAACAGCTGCGATGCCAAGAATGGCAGCAATTAGCTTAAATGTTTCCATACCTCTCTCCTTGCTTAGATTTTAAATTTAGTTCCAACTTCTATTTTTTCTATCTCTTTTTGATACTCAAATTTTAAAATTTCACTGTGTCCTATGACCTGGGCCTCGCTATCCTCTATGAGTAAAGCCGTACCTTCAGGTAGTGCGTAAATGGTCTCTTTTGGATTAGCTATTAAAAATTCCTCCAATCTCTCCTCCCTGCTCTCACCGTTATGACCTGCTAGCTTGCCACTTATGAAGTGCGGATTGATCTGATATGGGAAGATATTTAAGCTATCAAAGGACTTTGGCATGATGATAGGCATATCATTTGTCGTCATCATCGTCTTGCCAGCTATGTTTGCACCAGCTGACCAGCCAAAGTATTTTGCGCCATTTGCCACAGCTTCTTTTATAGGCTCGACTAAATTTAGCTTATAAAGAGTGTAAAGCAGCATAAAGGTATTTCCGCCGCCAACTGCGATACTGCTAGCATTTTTGATAGCTGAAATTTTATCTTCGTAGTGATGGATTGATTTTATATTGCTATTTTTTAATCTATCAATTACTTTTTGCTCATACTCATCATTTGTTCGCCTAACTCCAGCGTAAGGGATAAATAAAATTTCTTCCTTGCCGCATTCACCTAAAAATTCCTTAACCCAGTTTTTGCAGTGCCTTAAATAGCCAGTATCTTGATAGCTTGAAGCACTGATTAGTAAAGCATTTTTCATTTTTTTACTCC
This sequence comes from Campylobacter concisus, assembly GCF_001891085.1. Lineage (NCBI taxonomy): Bacteria > Pseudomonadati > Campylobacterota > Epsilonproteobacteria > Campylobacterales > Campylobacteraceae > Campylobacter > Campylobacter concisus. The sequence goes on along the minus strand of NZ_JXUP01000002.1, from coordinate 6,572 downwards.
ATTTAGTTTGTAAGCAGATCTTAGATAGACATCAACTCCAGCCACCAAGCACTCCTCATCAAAGTCAAATTTGCAGTTGTGATGGCCTGCTTTTAAATTTGTGCCGATCATCATATAGCCACTCTTTGCGCCCCTATCTTGCAAGGCTCTCATAAAATGAGCAAAATCTTCGCAAGCACCAAAATCAAGCTCTTTTACGATCTTATCGTCATCTATAAATGGACTCTCTTTTGCTGCTTCATAGAAAATTTCAGTTACTTCTTTGTCGCTATCGGCTCCGTTTGTACCGCCAGTTTTTACGACTTTGCTCTCTACGCTATAAATTTCGCTCACACCTTTAACGATATCCATACATTTTTCATACATAAAATCATTTAAATTTGTGTCTTCGCCCCTTGTTTCGCAAGCTAGATAGCCATTTGGAGCGATGACGTTTCTGCCTTCACCTGCTTTTAAAACGCCTACGTTTATCCTAGTCACGCCTTTTGCATGTCTTGTGATGCCATGCATGCTTAACGCCATTTGAGATGCAGCTAAAAGTGCATTTGCGCCATCTTGCGGTGCTCCTGCTGCGTGAGCTGAACGACCTGTGATATGCACGTCAAATTTTGAAGTTGCAAGTAGCTTATTTGTTCCACAGATGATGCCTCTATTGGTTTTTGCTTGAAAGCCGATATGACCGCCCAATAGATACTCTACACCATCAAGCACACTAGCGGCTTCCATGGCCACAGCACCTCTTGTGCCCTCTTCTGCAGTTTGGAAGATAAATTTAAATTTACCGTTAAACTCATCTAAATTTTCAGCTATAAGTTTTGCTACACCAAGACCTATCGATATATGACCATCATGCCCACAAGCATGCGTGATACCAGCGATATCTGCACCAAAGCCATCTTTAAAAGGTCTGTGATCAGCGTCTGCGCTCTCTGTCACATCGACGCTATCAATGTCAAATCTAAATGCTGTAAATTTACCAGGCCTTTTCGTATCTATAAAAGCAGTTAGGCCAGTTAAGCCATCTTTCATATAAGGAAGATATTTTGCCTCTTCAGGACTTAGGAGTTTTTTGGCCCTTTCTATTGCTTTTTCGCATTGCTCTTTTGAGCCAAGTCCAAGCCTTGCATCGGCTTTAACGACTTTTTCACCAAGGCTTATTTCATAACCAAGATCGCTAAGCCTCTTTGCTAGCACAGCGGTTGTAAAAAATGTAAACCAGCCAGTCTCTGGATGTGAGTGAAAATACCTGCGATCCTTGATCAGCTCATCTTTTAAAGAAAGAGCCAAATTTGCTATCTTATCCATAGGTTTCTCCTTATTCATTTGATAGTTTAATTAGTGCATTTGTTAAAATTTCTGTAGCTTTGAAAGCATCATCAAAATTTATAGCTTCTGCTATATTGTGACTAATGCCGCCGACACAAGGTATAAAAAGCATGCCAACACTACTTGCAAGTTTTGTTAGATTCATCGCATCGTGTCCAGCTCCACTTGGCAAAGTAAGCGTTTTTATGCCCAGTTTAGCAGCCTCTTCGCTTAGTAAATTTATAGCATGCTCACTAAGTTTTACTGGCTCATCACTGCTTAGTTCTCTTATCTCATAACTAAATTTTAGCTCACCACTTAGCTCTTTTATAAAATTTCTAAGCTCTAAATTTAGCTCTTCTAGGCTTGCCTTATCAATATCTCTTAGATCAACTCCAAGCCTTGCCTCACCTGGTACGACATTTAAAACGCCTGGCTTTGCATGTGCGTAACCAACAGTAGCCACAGCTGTTTTTTTGTTTTTAGCAAATTTATTGGCAGCAATTATGATGTGTGAAGCAGCCAGCAAAGCGTCACTACGCATATTCATCGGCGTTGCACCGCTGTGATCTGCCTTACCATGAATAATAATTTCAAATCTAATAGGAGCGGCGATACCGCTTACTATGCCAACGCTTATGCCGCTTCGCTCAAGCACTGGGCCTTGTTCAATGTGAAGTTCTAAATATGAATGAATTGAGTGTTCTTTTAAAAGAGAATCATTTAAATTTTGTGGCTCAAGTCCAAATTTACTCATCGCTTCAAAAAGCGAAATGCCATCTTCGTCTTTTAGCTCATGAAGCCTTTGCAAACCAAGTTTGCCGCTTATTATCTTGCTGCCAATGGTCGCTGTCTTAAACCTGCTTGACTCTTCACAGCAAAAATTTATCAGCCAAAGCGGACGCTTTAGTTTAATGCCAGCTTCTTTTATCGAGGTTAATGCTTCAAGTCCTGCCATAACGCCAAGCGTGCCATCATAAAAGCCACCATTTGGCACGCTATCTATGTGAGAGCCCACACAAACTGGCTTCTCGCCTGGCTCACAGCCATCATCATATATGGCAAAAATATTGCCAACATTGTCAATTTTAAGTTTAAAGCCATTTTCTTCTATTAAATTTATAAGAAAATTTCTAGCTTCCAAGTCTTCTTTGCTAAATGCAAGCCTTGTTAGCCCTCCACCTGTTAATGCTCCAAATCTGCTTATAGCATTAAAATTCGCCTCAAATCTTTTAAAATTTATCATAATAAATCCTTAAAAATAAAACTAATCTTAAAAATATTTATTACTTTGAACATTTTACATTTAGTTTTATGATTTAAAGCTGAATAAGTGTTAAATTTTGAAATCTAATTTTTTTGTAGCTTGTTGTGTAAGCCTTTAATGATCTCTGAAATTTTTTGCATTATTTCGATTTTATTTGGTTTTTGTGATTTTCTAGTATCTTCGCGAAACTTCTCATAGTATTTTAGTTTTAGCTTTAAAATGGCCTCTTTAAGGCTATCTTCACTAGAAGCTACATTTGAGCTTTCATCAACATAAATTTCTCTAACAAGCACCGCATTATCTTCAATATTTGGCAATAAAATAGCCTGAAAATAATCTTTATGATGCAAGAAGAATTTCTCCTCAAGCTCGTTTAAAACGATAGCTTCGTAATTTTTATTTGCTAGCATGCTCTTTAAAACGCTAAATTCCAAAATATCAGTTTTATCTTTTTTTTGAGCCACTTGTTTATTTGTCGTTGTAGCATTTGTAAAATTTTGATCTTGTCTATTTATATATCTTTGTCCGTGAAGACTAAAAGTATTTAGCTCTATTTTGAGTAAATTTGAGACCAGTAATTCGTAGCTTTTTGCGATTATTGGCTTTAGAGAATTTGTAAATTCCACTATCTCTTCTAAGCATTTTTGCTTTTGCACTGGGCGTGTAATATCATATTTTTTTACAATTTGCTCGATATAAAACTCGCCAAGCTCAGTCCCAGAGCCAAACATCTCTTTTAGCTCGTCGCTTCTACCTGCAAATACCATATCCGCAGGGTCTGCACCATCTTTTATGATTACAACGCTTCCATCTATTTCGTTTTGCACTAAAAGACGAGATGATTTTATAGCGGCATTTATACCAGCCGAGTCACCATCAAAACAAAGCACTACGCTTATCTCGCCTCTTTTTAAAAGTGGTAAGTGATTAGTCGTAAGTGCAGTCCCAAGCACAGCAACGGCGTTTGTAAAGCCTGCAAAGTGCAGCATGATAACATCTAGATATCCCTCTGTGATGATGATCTGCTTCTTTTCAAAAATACTTTGTCTGGCTAAGTGGTAGCCGTAAAGCAGCTTTGACTTGTCAAAAACTATGCTTTGTGGAGAATTTACATATTTTGCAGGATGATCTGAGATCGTTCTGCCACCAAAGCCGACTAGTTTTGCTGTATGTGCATATATGGGAAATGTGATACGCTCGATAAAACTAGCATAAATTCCCTTCTCGTTTTGCTTTACGATTCCAACTTCAAGCGCCTCTTTTGGCTCGATATTTTCATTTTGTAAAAGCCTAATGGTACTAGCGCTCTCCCCTGCCCAGCCAAGCTCAAATTTCTCGATCATCGCGTCATTTATGCCACGAGAATAGATATATCTCACAGCGGCTTCATGCTTGAAAAATTCACTCCTATAAAAGGCATTTGCCTTTTCCAAAATGTGCTTATTTTCTTTTTGTGTTGGGGCTTTGTCGCTTGTGTATTCGAGGCTAAAATTTACAAGACTAGCTATTCTTTCAATGGCTTCTGGATAGGTTAATTTCTCATAATCCATTACAAATTTAATCGCATCTCCACCAGCCTTGCAAGCAAAACAGTGAAAAATTTGCTTGCTTTGGCTTATGCTCATGCTAGGATTTCTATCGTCGTGAAATGGGCAGACGCATTTATAGTTTGCACCCATTTTTTTAACTGGCAAAAAGTGTTCTATAATGTCAACGATATCGATTTGATTTTTGAGTTTTTCTATGGATTTTGGATCTATCATAAGCAAAATTATACAACCGCTTTGTTATAATTAAAGTAAAATTTTATTACAAAGTATGAGCGTGGATATTTTTTTCATTGGGCACAGAGATCCGATATTTAGCCTTATTATTTTATTTAGCATTATTTTGATGATAGCTGCATTAAGCTATGCTTGGGGTATCTTTTCAAGCAAAGATGAGAAAAAAAGAATCGAAAAATTTATAAGAAAATTTGATAGCAAAGATGGCATAAGTAGCGAGCATAAGCAGATGCTACAAAGCCCAGAGATAGACGCTCAAAGCCTTTGCATGCTAGGGCAAACTTTTGCTAAAAATGGTGATTTTGAAAAATCAATTAGTGTTTACCTCATAGCACTTGGCAAAGTTAGAGATAAAAATGAAAAAGAATTTATCCTAAACGAGCTTGGAGAGGTCTATTTTAAGGCTGGATTTTTAAAAAAAGCTAGCGAAGTCTTTGAAAAAGTGCTTGAACTAAGCCCAAGAAATGTGCTTGCACTTCGCTTTTTAACGATGATAGATGAAAAACTTAAAAACTACAAGGAAGCTCTTTATGCGCTAAATTCTCTTGAAGAGCTTGGTGTAAATGTAAAAGATCAAAAGGCCTATATAAAGGCTATTAGCACGCTTGATGATAGAAATTTAAGCTTTAATGAAAAGGTAGAAATTCTCTCCCACCTTAGCCAAAATTTTGAGCTTTTAAAACGCATGATCTTAGCACTTTTCATAAGGCACAATGAAAATTTAGAAAATTTAAAAGATTTTGCTCGTTTTGAAGATGTGATCGATCTGCTTTACAACCTAAAAACGCCTATAAATTTAAGCGATCCAAAATATAAATCGCTCTTTTACGCAAAGGGCGATATAGAAGGTCCATGTGAAATTTACGGCTTTGAGCTAAACGTCATCAAAAAACTAAAAGACGCTAAATTTGACGCGGCTGGGTTAAGCTTTAACTACGTTTGCAAGAGCTGCAAAAACTCATTTCCTATGCACTTTTACCGCTGCCCGGTCTGCCACGAACTAGGAAGTGTCAAAATTTTATCCCACATCACAGAAAAACCAAGTGAAGATAGTAACACTTTTTAGCGACGGCTCGTGCCTTGGAAACCCTGGAGCTGGCGGCTGGGCATATATATTGAGATTTAACGAAGCGCAGAAAAAAGCAAGCGGCGGAGAGGCATTTACTACAAATAATCAAATGGAGCTAAAAGCTGCGATAATGGGGCTAAAAGCGCTAAAAGAGCCCTGCGAGGTAAGGCTTTTTACCGATAGCTCATACGTGGTAAATAGCATAAATGAGTGGCTTTCTAACTGGCAAAAGAGAAATTTTAAAAATGTAAAAAATGTAGAGCTTTGGCAGGAGTATTTAGAAATTTCAAGGCCTCACAAAGTCGTGGCAAGCTGGGTTAAGGGGCACGCTGGACACCCTGAAAACGAGGAATGCGACCAGATGGCAAGAGATGAGGCATTAAAAATAAAAGATGAGAATGAAAGATGAAAATTTTAGAAGAATTTGAAAAGAATCTTGGATATAAATTTAAAAAAACTGAACTTTTAGAAGAGGCGCTAACGCATAAAAGCACCAAACAGGCGTTAAATAACGAAAGACTCGAATTTTTAGGTGATGCGGTGATGGATCTGCTGGTGGCTGAGTATCTTTTTAAAAAATTTAGCAAGATCGCAGAGGGCGACATGAGTAAGCTAAGAGCTGCGCTTGTAAATGAAAAAAGCTTTGCAAATATGGCAAGGCATCTAAAAATGGGTAAATTTTTAAGGCTAAGCACGGCTGAAGAGAACAATGGCGGACGCGAGAAAGATAGCATTTTAAGCGACGCATTTGAGGCTGTGATGGGCGCTATCTACCTTGAGGCTGGACTTGATAAAGTGCGAGAAATTTCGATCGCCCTGCTTGAACTTTGCTATCCGCAAATAGATTTTGCTCACCTTGAAAAGGACTACAAAACCGCTCTTCAAGAGGTCACTCAGGCTAGTCTTGGTGTCATACCATCGTACGAACTCATAGGCACGTCAGGTCCTGATCACAAGAAAGAATTTGAGATAGCCTTGCTACTAAATGGCAAAGAAATTTCACGTGCCGTTGGCAGCTCTAAAAAGCAAGCCCAACAGCTTGCAGCAAAAATCGCACTAGAAAAAATCAAAAAATAGGAAAAATTTTGAATACATTTGGTAAAAAACTAACCTTAACAACCTTTGGCGAGAGCCACGGGGTGGCGCT